>NZ_JAKTID010000006.1:0-53950 GCF_027854795.1 Acinetobacter sp. AOR34_HL
TGACAAAACCTGAGTCCTTTATAGTTAAAGTGTTTGTTTGCACTCATATTTTAACTATTTAGACTCAGGTTTTTTTATTTAAAGCAAACTATGGGTCAGTAGTGGCTTCATGCGCCTTTTTTTTATTATTATCCTTTAAGATGCATGAATTTTTTCAACAATATTTTTAACTCGTTTTGCATAAAGCTTTGCTGTTTCCAAATCACCTGAAGGAATTTCATCAACACTTGCATCTGATGGAGTTTGTACTAATAAACCAACAGAACCACCTAAATTGTTCACATCCTCACGGGTTGCTGTTTTAGTATTTGCTGGTAATAAGCCTAAACTTACCCAAATTCCACCATGTTGAGAGGCTAAAGTTTGTAAATGGATTAAGGTAACTTGTTTATCACCATTTAAACTTGCACTATTGGTAAAACCTGCAAAAACTTTATCTTTCCAGCCCTGTGTAAACCAGATTTTCGAAGATGCATCAGCGAATTTCTTAAATTGCCAAGGCGCTGCTCCCATATATGTTGGTGTACCAAAAACGATCCCCTGTGCTTGATTTAGCAGCTGCCAATCTTGTTCTGAAATATCGCCATTTTGATCAATTTCGATTAAATCTGCTTGTATGCTTTGAGCAAATGTTTCAGCAACAACTTTCGTATGTCCATAACCAGAATAATAAACCACAGCAATGTTTGACATGAGAGAATCCTTATAATTTCAAAAAAGTTCGATTTAATAATATATATTTTAGAAACTAGGTATCAATTAGTTACCAATTGGTAACTATGTTGCTATTCGCATTAAATACTGGGTTAAAAAGATGAATACCGGATTAAAATATAATATTTATCAACAACATTGCCCTGCTCGGTTATTTTTTGAAAAAATTGCTGACAAATGGGTTTTACTGATTATCAATGTCCTCGCAGACGAAACTCAGCACTTCAATCTTTTAAAGAAAAATATTCAAGGTATTTCACCTAAAGTACTGTCTCAAAAACTAAAAATGCTAGAGCGAGATGGATTTATCCAAAGACAAGTCCAAAATACCTCTCCAATACGTGTTGATTATTCATTAACATCGTTAGGACATGAAGTTGCCAAAATGGCATTTCAGTTAAAAGATTGGGCTGAAACTAATATTGAAAAAGTGATATCGGCTCAACAAAAATTTGATTCAAGCCCCAAACAAGAAAACGACTTAAAGTAGATCACTTTAAGTCGTTTTAGCACTTGAGCAATAAATTAAACTAGACTAGAACTTTAAATCCTTGTTGACGCCAAGCTTCATAGACAATAACAGCAGTTGCATTAGATAGATTTAAACTTCTTGAGTTTTCAGCCATTGGTAACCTTATCCACTGCTCTTGTGGGAACATCATTCGGACATGCTCAGGCAAACCTCTAGTTTCAGGTCCCATCAATAAAGCAACTGGACGATTGAGATCAACTGTATGTGGTGTCGCACTGCCCTTGGTCGTAAGTGGAAAGACATGCTCAACACCTTTAGATTTGAGATCAGCAAGACACAACTCAATATTGTCCCATATCAACATTCTTGCCCATTCATGATAGTCCAAACCTGCGCGCTTCAATTTTTTATCATCTAGCTCAAAACCTAAAGGTTTGACTAAATGTAGCTGAGCACCTGTATTAGCGCATAAACGAATGATATTACCTGTATTTGCTGGAATCTCAGGTTCGTATAGGACCACATGAATCACAAATTTTCTCTACTTTTCATAATCCCTCCTAGTCACCCTTTGAAAAAGAGAGGAACTCACTCTCTTTTTAAAGTGGGATTAGGAGAGATTTATTGCCATTTTAACTGTTCCCGTAGGCTCACAACTTCACCAATAATCGTTAAAGTCGGTGCTACGATATGATGTTCAGATACCTTTGTTGCAATATCAGCCAAAGTTCCAACAACAACTTTTTGTTCAGGCGTTGTACCTTTAGAAATCAATGCAACAGGCATCGTTGGACGTTGACCATGTGCAATCAGTTGCTCACAAATGCGTTCTAATCCGACCAAGCCCATGTACAGAACTAAAGTTTGGTTTTCATAGACCAATTCACTCCAAGGCAACTCTGGTGAACCTTCTTTTAAATGTCCTGTTAGAAACCGCACACTTTGCGCATAATCACGATGTGTTAACGGAATCCCTGCATAAGCGGAGCAACCTGAAGCCGCGGTAATTCCTGGAACCACTTGGAATGTCACATTGGCTTCCACCAATTCTTGAATCTCTTCACCACCACGCCCAAAAATAAATGGATCACCACCCTTTAGACGGCAAACACGCTTACCTTGTTGTGCATATTCAACCAACAAAGCATTAATGCCTTCTTGTGGAACAGAATGATTTGAACGTGCTTTACCCACATAAATTTTTTCGGCATCACGACGACACAAATCTAAAATCGGACCTGAAACCAAACGATCATAGATCACAACATCAGCTTGTTGCATCAAACGCAACGCTTTGAGTGTCAATAACTCTGGGTCACCTGGTCCCGCACCAACGAGATACACTTCACCTTTAGGTGCAGACCATTCAGTTAGAGCTTGCTGGATCAGTTGATTTGCAAGCTCAAGATTGTCATTGAAAACTTGTTCTTTTAGAGGACTTGCATATAAATTTTCCCAAAAGATACGTCGCTCATCTGGGTTAGAAATTTTTTCTTTAACTTGCTTACGCCATTGTCCAGAAAACTCAGCGAGTTTACCCATCCCGTGCGGCACAATAGTTTCAATCTGTGTACGCAATTGTCGAGACAATACTGGCGATGCCCCATTAGACGCAACAGAAATCACTAAAGGTGAACGATCAATGATTGCAGGTACCATGAAACGGCAATTAGGTATGTCATCAACACTATTGACTAAAATATTGCGCTGCTCACAATGATCAAATACGGCTTTATTTACATCTGCTTGGTCTGTCGCAGCAATCACTAAGCGATAGCGAGTATCAAGTACAGATTCTGAGAAGCTTTCTTGGATATACTGACCTGTTGATTTCTCAACTAAAATCATTAAATCAGGCTCAATCTCAGGTGCAACCACATCAATGATTGCACCTGCTTTGATCAATAAACTTGCTTTACGATAGGCAATACGCCCACCGCCTACAATCAGACAACGTTGCTGCTGCAACTTTAAAGAGATTGGAAATATTTCCACATCTGGCCTCTTCTATATTTTCTATCTGATTGAACTAAAGCAAAAACTATGCACAAAATCGATGCATGTTTTAATCAATGAAGCTTACGCCGCCCATATATGGACGTAAAACTTCTGGAATTTCGATTGAACCATCAGCACGTTGATAATTTTCCATTACCGCAAGCAAGGTACGACCCACCGCAAGACCTGAGCCATTCAATGTATGCACCAATTCGATCTTCTTCTGATCTACACGATAACGTGCTTTCATACGACGCGCTTGGAAATCACCCATATTTGAACAACTAGAGATTTCACGATAGGTATTTTGGCTCGGTACCCACACTTCGAGGTCATAAGTCTTAGTTGCGCCAAAACCCATATCACCACCACAGAGCAAAATCTTACGATATGGCAAACCAAGTGCCTGTAAAATGCCCTCTGCATGTGCAGTTAATTCTTCAAGTGCCTGCATAGAGTGCTCAGGCTTAACGATTTGCACCATTTCGACCTTATCGAATTGATGCTGACGAATTAAACCACGGGTATCACGACCATAAGAACCAGCCTCACTACGGAAACATGGTGTATGTGCAGCATATTTTAACGGTAAACGATCTGCATCAATGATTTCATCGCGCACAAAGTTAGTAATCGGCACTTCGGCAGTAGGAATCAGGTAGTATTCCTTTTCACCTTGAAGCTTGAATAAATCCTCTTCAAACTTAGGTAATTGTCCTGTACCACGTAAAGTATCTGCATTTACTAAGTAAGGTACATAAGCTTCGGTATAACCATTTTTAAGCGTATGTGTATCTAGCATGAATTGAGTCAGGGCACGTTGCAAACGAGCCAATGGACCTTTCAACACGCTGAAACGAGAACCTGTTAGTTTTGTTGCAGTCTCAAATTCAAGACCACCCATCCATTCACCGAGATCAGTGTGATCTTTAATTTCGAAATCAAACTGGCGTGGTGTACCCCATTTCAAGATTTCTAAATTATCACTTTCATCTTTACCTTCAGGTACAGATTCATCAGGCAGGTTTGGAATCGCCAGTGATTTTTGTTCTAACTCAGTTTGAAGTTCTGCCAAAGCAACTTCAGCAGCTTTGATTTCGTCACCAATGGCAGACATACGTGCCATGATTTCGGAAGCATCTCCACCAGATTTTTTGATTTGACCAACTTGTTTAGCACCCGCATTGCGTTCAGCTTGTAAATTCTCAGCTTTTGACTGCAATTCTTTACGGCGAACTTCTAAATCAGCCCATTCTTGCGCATTAAGCTGAACACCACGTTTTGCTAAAGCAGCGTTTACTGCTTCAATATTATTTCTGAGTAATTTTGGGTCAATCATAATCAATCATGAATAGAGAAAAAACTGGCTATAGTGTAAGGCTTTAACCCAAAAAAATACAGCGATAGACAACAAAGACTCAGCACCTACACATGTTGAGATGCTGAAAATCAATTAATTTGGTTCTTTTGGTAAACTTGGTAAATATTCAGCTTTAATAAACTGTTTCGCTGCATAATAGGGCAACGTTAACTCACTCATTCCTTCAGCATAAGATGCAAGCTCATATAAAGGATAGACAAAAACAATACCATTCACTCCATAGTAATAATTGTCACTGAGCTGTAAATCTTGTTTTTTAATATTATGATCTTCTAACCAGTTCTGATTAGACGCATATAGTTCATCACGCAGTTTGGTATTCATCTCAGGTTTAATCAATTCACTGACAGTGATATGTTTTTTATTAGAAAGATCAAAATTCACAAACTCTTGATGTGACATACCATGTGCTGCGCCCGCAGAATATGAATACGACTGAATCGCAAATGTCGCTAAATTATAATTTTGTCCTATAAAACGAACGTATGTACTACTCTCACTCAATGAAGGTTCATCTGCAGGAACTTTAACTTTCTGATCAGGAAGATTAGCAAAAGCATTCGGCTCAGCTTTTTTCATACGATTGACAAAATATTCATCGATCCATTTTTGATTGGTTTCGACGGTTTGCAAATCATAATTGGTACAACCATCCTCCAAACAAACTTTTTGCTTGGGAAGCTTAACTGGAATTACTTTTGCTTGAATTAATGGTATGTCTAATTTTGCAGTTTCTTTGGATGATTCTTGTTTAGGTTGGCATCCGACTAAAGCAACAACTATAAGAATTGGAATAAGTTTTGATAATTGTGAAGTATTCATCGTCATGCAAGTCTCTGATGTTTTTCTTCACTATACAAAGCCTTGTGAGGATATAAAATTTAAAAATGTATCTTTCAGACAAGAAAAAGCCGCAAATATGCGGCTTTTTTTAACTGATTACTGATCAATAATATCTGTACCTTTAGGTGGTGCAAAATTAAATACTGATGCAGGGATCTTTGGATTGACTTTAATGTTACTGAATCGAACATAAGTCGTTTGACCTAAAGAATCCTGTAAAATCATAAGGTTTGGCGCTTTATTTGCACCAAAACTAATGGTCATGCTTTGGAAAGCACTGTCCTCTTGTTTTGGATACAAAGTGTAATAAAGCTTAGTGCGGTCAGGCTGAGTCACACGATAAGACTGCATGATCTGATTTGTATTGCCTGATAACAATAATGCTGGTGTATTGGCAATTTGATCATCTAAACTCTGACGAACAGCTTGTTGTAAATCTGGATCATAAATCCAAACAAGCTTACCTGTGGTCACAATGGTCTGCTTCGCTGGGCTAGTCGTTTCCCAATAAAACTTTCCAGGACGTTCCACTTTCATTGTACCTTTGAAAGTTTGATTCATATGTTGTGCAGTTAAGCTTTTATTTTTGCTCGGCTTACTGTTTGTAACTTTTGTAGTTTGTTCAAAATCTGCTGTTAAACGTTGCAAGCCAGATAACTGCTTCACCAAACTGGAGGTTGCTTGCTGAGCAGATGCTGCTGTTGGTGCAGCAGATAACTGTGTACTCACAACTGGAGCCAGTGTCACTGCACCAATTGTTGCAGCATATGCCATTTTTTTTACGAAATTCATAAAATGAACCTTCTATCAGATTTCTACTGTTATGACGACATCTTACTGTTTTTGATCATTAAAAAAATGAAGAAAAGCACAGGTTTTGTGTATTTCGTGTCGCAAAGTTCAGCATTATGTATGAAGATGCGGTCTTTATGTAGAAATTGTAAGGATGCAAATCCACAATTTGACAAGATTTTAAAATCAATCATGTAGCTAAATTTTTTGATATAGAAATTATTAATAAAGAATAGACTAGACCTGAATCAACTTTTTGATAGTCTTACTAGAATTCATAAAATAAGCATAAACTATGAAAAGTCTTGCATTCATCCATCGAAATGACACTCGATTCGCTATTGGCGACTTTTACCCTGCACTTTCAGTATTCTCTTACCATGAACTTGGTAATACAACATCACCCTTTCTACTGCTTGATCATTTAGGACCAGGAAAACTCGAACCTAAAAGCAAAAAGAAAGGCGTAAATGAACATCCACATCGCGGTTTTGAAACCGTGACCTTTGTATTTTCAGGTGAATTACAACATAAGGACTCCACAGGTGGCGGTGGCTTGATCAAAAGAGGTGATGTTCAGTGGATGACTGCTGCCTCTGGAATACAGCACATTGAACAGTTTAGTTCCGAGTTTCGTGAAAGTGGTGGTCCCTTTGAAATGGTACAACTCTGGGTAAATTTACCAGCCAAAGACAAAATGTCTGCCCCTCGCTATCAAAGTTTATTAAATGAAGATATCCCTAAAATTATTCTCGATGATCAAACTAGCTATATTCGCGTAGTTGCTGGTGAATTAAATCAAACAACTGGAATCGCAAAAACATTTACTGCGATGAATGTCTTTGACATACATCTTGTGAAAGACCAACAAATTACATTACCTGCTGCCGAGGGTACGACAACCTTGATCTACTTGCGTAAAGGTAAAGTACAGTTTTCTTCTGATGAAGAATCTCTCGAAGAACAAGCGATGGCTGTCATGTCGAGCTTAGGAACTGGCGTTCAAATCAACGCTCTAGAAAACTGTGATTTATTATTTTTATCAGCACAGCCCTTAAACGAGCCAATTAATGGACAAGGGCCTTTCGTCATGAATAGTTATGATGAAATTTTACAGGCTTATGATGATATTAAGACAGGAAAATTCGGACACTATTCTAATTAGACACCTTATAAAATGTATACCGATAAAAAAACCCGCTAAAAGCGGGTTTTTCTGAACTATTAAAACTTACGCTTCAACAGTTACATAGCGACGGCCAAATTGACCTTTCACTTCAAATTTTACTACGCCGTCAGCAGTAGCAAATAAAGTATGGTCACGACCCATACCAACATTTGCACCAGCGTGGAACTCTGTACCACGTTGACGAACGATGATGTTACCAGCAGTTACAGTTTGACCACCGTAAACTTTAACACCTAACATCTTAGGATTCGAATCACGACCGTTCTTCGTCGATCCACCGGCTTTTTTAGTTGCCATGTCTATTTACTCCTCGTGTTAGCCTGCGATACCAGTAATTTTCAACTCGGTAAACCATTGACGGTGACCTTGTTGCTTACGGTAGTGTTTACGACGACGCATTTTGATGATGCGGATTTTGTCGTGACGACCATGGCCAACTACTTCTGCAGTTACTTTTGCGCCAGCTACAACTGGAGCACCGATTTGAATGTTGTCACCGTTTACAACCATTAACACGTCATCAAACGTGATAGTTGCGCCAGTTTCAGCTTTCAATAATTCTACTTTAAGGGTTTCACCCTCAACAACACGGTGCTGTTTACCACCGCTTTGGATTACTGCGTACATATGTACTCCAACATGCCCGTGTCGTCGTGTCGATAAAGGGATATATCGATCTTAAAACGAACGCCACTGGGGTTATATAAGGGGACAAATTTTAAGTGAAATTTGATCAAACAACAAGTCATTTTATACAAATGCAAATAGATTCAATCAATTTTTAGATTTTCTAATAAAATCAATTAGATTGAAGTTCTACAGTTTTGATTGATTCTTTCTGTGATTTGCAATACATTTTTAAAAACAAATTGCGACAATAACAAACTGTGTTTTTACAAAGTCATAAGTAAAGTAATGATGTTTGGTGGGCAAGCTCTTTTTTCTGTCTAAATTAAGACCAAAAAACTCATCATAATGTTTTAAATGACGGATTACACAGCCTGTATAACTGTTTAGCAACAGATTAATTGATACACTTAGCGCACTACCCACCTATACGAGGTTTTTCTTCATATGGTTATCGATTTTAAGCAAGACGTTCTTTCCCCTGTTGCGACAGATTTTGCTGCGATGGATTACCTGATCAATGAAGGAATTAGCTCTAAAGTTGGCTTAGTCATGTCTGTAAGCAAACATGTCGTAGAAGCTGGTGGGAAGCGTATGCGCCCAATCATGTGCTTACTGGCTGCAAAAGCTTGTGGATTGGCAAATATGCAGCAAGCGCAACATTTAGCTGCCATCATTGAAATGCTTCATACCGCAACTTTAGTGCATGATGATGTAGTCGATGAATCAAACCTCCGCCGTGGTCGCCCAACCGCAAATGCAACGTGGAACAATCAAACTGCTGTTTTGGTGGGGGATTTCTTAATAGCACGTTCATTTGATCTATTGGTTGATTTAAATAACATTACGCTATTAAAAGATTTCTCTACAGGCACATGTGAAATTGCTGAAGGTGAGGTTTTACAACTTCAATCTCAGCATCAACCTGAAACAACCGAAGAAACATATTTGCGCATTATTCATGGTAAAACATCTCGTTTGTTTGAACTTGCTACTGAAGGCGCAGCTATTTTGGCAGGTACAGAAGAGTACCGTGAACCTCTTCGTCGCTTCGCTGGTCATTTTGGAAATGCCTTTCAAATTATTGATGATATTTTGGATTACACATCTGATGCTGAAACATTAGGTAAAAATATTGGTGATGATTTGATGGAAGGTAAACCTACTTTACCGTTAATTTCAGCATTGGCTCATTCGACGGGTGAAGAACATGAAATTATTCGTCGTAGTATCGCCACTGGTGGTATCGAGCATCTAGATAAAGTTATTCAAATCGTGCATAACTCGGGCGCAATCGAATATTGCCAAAAGCGTGCCCAACAAGAAACGGATGGCGCATTAGAGGCTTTAAAAGCCTTACCTGATAATGAATATCGACAAGCACTGATCAATTTAACCTTAATGGCCTTACACCGACTCCAATGATGTTCTAATTGCCTATGCATTTAAATTTATCTGATTTATTTTTAAAAATGCAGGAACAGCTTGAACTCCCTCAAGCTGCTCTTGACGAAAACCTAATTATTGAACTGGTCAATCGTATACGACCAGCTGATCCTAACGATGCCAATGAAGTAAAATCACGTATTGATGCATTGGTTAGGATTTTATTACTCACTCCTGCATCCTCCATTTTGCTTCAAAACTTTTTATTGCGTCTGATTAGTCAATATAAACAAATTAGCTTGTATGCCGACAGTGGCATTCTCTCTTTGGATGGCTTTTGGAACCAGTTAAGCCAACGATTAGGCGCTCATTTTCTTCCTTTAATTGAAGATGGTCAGCAACTCAGAACATTAGTGGGTAAAGTTTTTCACCAAGAAACTGATAGCGATTGGTTAGCTTTAATTGATACACAAGATTGGATTCGTTTATTTAGCCTAATCAGTGAAAGTCATAGCAATAGTAAAGAAAAACTCTATTCTAAAAATGAATTAATAAAAGCGATTACTGTTCTTTCATATCGAATCAGTGGCATTGGCTTATATCCTGAGTTTATTAATGCCATACCTGACATTATTGAATACGAATCTCCTTTTCTGGTTCAAAACCGAGAAATTGTCGAATTGATTGAGAAGTATAAAAAGCAGATCGAAGATCAAGATAGCATTGTAGTTGTCCCGCCTCCTGATGCATCACAAGCATTTGTTATGCTGGATCAATGTCGCGAAGTTGTACTCAAAATCCGCAGAGCAACCAAGCGTATTGGTGTAAGCATCAGTTTGACTTATTTACTCTCGCTTTTAGAACAAGCCCTTGATCGAATTGAATTATTGCTTAGTTTATTGGTCAGCAAAAATGAAATTCGATACCGATCATTGGGTGAGTTAATCACAGATCTAACTCAAGCGAATTACGATGAAAAAAGTGTGCGTCACTTACTGAGTTCTACCAGTGAGTTAATTGCGTTACAAGTTACTGAGAATGCAAGTAAGACAGGCGAACATTATGTAAGTACTGACAAAGCTGGCTTTTGGGGAATGTATAAGGCTGCTGCGGGTGCAGGTGCAATTATTGCGACCATGGCAACCTTAAAAATACTGACAGCGCGTTTGGTCTTGGCCCCATTTGGACATGCATTTCTATATAGCATGAACTATGCGTTGGGTTTTATGCTGATTCATGTTCTGCATTTCACAGTTGCAACTAAACAACCTGCAATGACAGCTGCTGCTCTCGCAGCAACAGTGCAACATCAAAAAGGTAGTAAAACCGCACAAATTGCTGAACTCGCAGCTTTAATTATCAATATTATTCGTACTCAATTTGTGGCTATCCTCGGCAATATCTCGATTGCGATTCCAGTAGCTGCACTTATTACTTTCTTGTGGCAATACAACTTACATGAACCTTTGCTTTCACCTGTTAAAGCAAGTAAAACGCTGCACTCCTTAAATCCATTCACTTCTTTAGCCGTTCCACATGCAGCAATTGCTGGTGTGTGCTTATTTTTATCAGGTTTACTTGCAGGATATTTCGATAACCTAGCCGTATATCGAAAGGTAGGTCCTCGTTTAAAACAACATCTCCGTTTGAAACGTTTAATGGGACAAGAAAGACTGGATAAGTTTGCTAATTATATCGAAACCAACTTAGGTGCTTTAGCTGGTAACTTTTTGTTCGGTATCATGCTTGGAAGTATGGGAACCATTGGTTTTATTCTAGGCTTACCACTAGATATTCGTCATATTGCCTTTGCATCTGCAAATTTTATACAAGGCTTGATGACTATTAGTGGATCACCTGATATTGGTTTAATCCTTGTATCGTTCCTTGGTGTCATGCTCATTGGTTTAACCAACTTATTTGTTAGCTTTACTTTGACTATTATTGTTGCTTTACGCGCTCGTCGCGTACGTTTCGCACAATGGAAACCATTGGCAAAATTGGTACTCACCCACTTCTTAACACGACCAAGTGATTTCTTTTGGCCACCAAAGCAACCAATCGAAGTAGATGATGATGCATCAAGTGAACAAAAAGTGAGACATTAATCAATTTTTGTTATGTTTTTTTACTGAACCTTAAAAAAATCTGAAAATGAAATTATCATAAAATTTCAAGACTTGACCAAAAGTGTACTCGCAAGTACACTTTCAAACATTATATAACCCTGAACAATGGTTAAGCAAATAATGAGGTTCGCATGCCGTACCTACTGCTTTGTATTGGTTGCATTTTTTTGATAATCGGTGTGATTGGGCTGTTTTCTCCAAGCATATCAAATTTAGACCTTAGAGGTGTTAAAATGCTATTTGAACACCGTTCGTTTGCGCTTAACCACGTAGCCGTTCTGTTTTCTCGCCTAGGAGGCATGCCCTTTTTACTGGTTTTAACGTCGTTTTTTTGTATCCGTCAAATTCGAAAGAAAAACTATAAAAAGGTCATATTTGTTGCCCTGAGCGTGATCGGTAGCATTGTGATTGGTTGGCTTCTGAAATGGGGCATTGATCGACCAAGACCATTGGCGTTTTATCATTTAGTTCAAAGTTATGGAGCATCCTTCCCAAGTGCCCATAGCCTGTATGCTGCAACCCTATCGAGTTTAGTTCTGTTGCTATCACAACAGCACAAATATCGTTCCAGTATCGTTTTAGTATCTGTTTTATGGTTAATAATCATGGGGATATCTAGAGTTTATGCAGGGGTTCATTACCCAACTGATGTATTGGCTGGTTGGGGTATTGGGTTGATTTTGACTTCGTTGCTTTGGTTTTGGCTGTATCAAAGCAATTTCAGCAACAATTTGTTTTTAGATAAAAAATCTAAATTGAGGTGGAACAATGATGTCGGCTAAGCTTTGGGCTCCTGCCCTCACTGCTTGCGCATTAGCAACAAGCATTGCGCTTGTTGGTTGTAGCAAAGATCCTAAAGATGAACAGCAAGCTGCTGCTGCTCAAAAAATGCCGCCTCCAGAAGTTGGTGTTATCGTTGCTCAACCACAAAGTGTTGAACAAAATGTTGAACTTTCTGGGCGCACTTCTGCGTATCAAATATCAGAAGTTCGTCCACAAACGGGTGGCGTTATTTTAAAGCGTTTATTTGCTGAAGGCAGTTATGTCGAAGCAGGTCAAGCGCTTTATCAAATAGATGCTAATACCAACCGTGCAACTGCTGACAATGCTCGTGCAGCTTTATTGCGTCAGCAAGCTAATTTAAATGCATTGCGTGTGAAAGAAAATCGTTATCGCCAATTGGTTGGTACTAACGCCGTTTCTAAACAAGAATATGATGATATTAATGCTCAAGTAAAATTGGCTGAAGCAGATGTAGCTGCAGCTCAGGCAGCATTGAAAAATGCTGAAATTACTTTAGGTTATTCAACTGTTCGCGCACCTATCTCAGGGCAATCTAGTCGTTCTTCGGTAACTTCTGGTGCTTTAGTTACTGCAAACCAAGCAGATCCGTTGGTGACAATCCAACAACTTGATCCAATCTATGTAGATATCAATCAATCAAGTGCTGAAATGCTCCGTTTACGTCAGCAGTTGAGTAAAGGTAGTTTAGATAGTAGTAATAATACGCGCGTCAAACTCACACTTGAAGATGGTTCAGATTATCCTATCGAAGGCCAACTCGCATTCTCTGGTGCGAGTGTTAACCCTGAAACAGGATCAGTGACTTTACGTGCCGTTTTCCCTAATCCAAATCACTTGTTATTACCTGGTATGTACGCAACTGCAAAAATCTCTCAAGCAGTTCTACCTAATGCATATCTGATTCCACAAGCAGCTGTAACTCGCTTACCTACAGGGCAAGCAATTGCTATGGTCGTAAATGCGAAAGGTACTGTAGAGACTCGACCAGTGACGACAGCAGGTGTTCAAGGTCAAGACTGGATTATTACCGATGGTTTAAAAGCTGGTGATAAAGTTATTGTGGATGGTGTTGCAAAGGTAAAAGAAGGTCAAGAAGTTAAGGCTAAGCCTTACCAACCTCAAGCATCACAAGGTCAAAATGCTGCACCTAAAGCAAATGAACAAAAACAAGCTGACTCTTCAAAAACTGAACAAAAAGCTACTTCACAAGTTTAAGGGGTAGATTGCATGGCTCAATTTTTTATTCATCGCCCAATTTTTGCATGGGTGATTGCGTTGGTGATTATGCTGGCGGGTATTCTCACCCTCACCAAAATGCCAGTTGCGCAATACCCAACAATTGCACCGCCCACGGTGACAATTTCTGCAACATATCCAGGTGCTTCAGCTCAGACTGTTGAGAATACGGTTACTCAAATCATTGAACAGCAAATGAATGGTTTGGATGGTTTGCGTTATATCTCTTCAAACAGTGCGGGTAATGGTCAAGCATCGATCAACTTAAACTTCGAACAAGGCATTGATCCTGATATCGCCCAAGTACAAGTTCAAAACAAACTGCAATCAGCAACAGCACTGTTACCTGCTGACGTACAACGTCAAGGTGTAAAAGTGACGAAGTCTGGTGCAAGCTTCTTGCAAGTTATTGCATTTTATTCGCCAGATAACAGCCTTTCTGCTTCTGACATTAAAGATTACGTCAATTCAAACATCTCTGAGCCACTGAGTCGTGTGGCAGGTGTAGGTGAACTCCAAGTATTTGGTGGTTCATATGCAATGCGTATCTGGTTAGATCCAGCAAAACTTACTAGTTTTAATCTCACACCTTCAGATGTTGCAGCAGCTATACGTTCACAAAATGCTCAAGTTGCCGTAGGTCAATTAGGTGGTGCTCCAGCAGTTCAAGGACAAGTTTTAAATGCGACAGTTAATGCACAAAGTATGTTGCAGACTCCAGAGCAGTTTAAAAACATTTTCCTAAAAAATGCTGCTGATGGCGCACAAGTGCGTTTAAGTGATGTTGCACGTGTTGAGTTAGGTTCTGACAACTATCAGTTTGACTCTAAGTTCAATGGTAATCCTGCAGGTGGTGTCGCGATTAAACTTGCGACGGGTGCAAATGCGCTAGATACAGCTGCTGCAGTTGAAAAACGTTTATCAGAATTACGTGTGAACTATCCAAGTGGTTTAAAAGATAAACTTGCTTACGATACGACACCATTCATTAAGCTTTCGATTGAAAGTGTAGTACACACACTGATTGAAGCTGTTGTTCTTGTATTTATCGTCATGTTCCTGTTCTTACAGAACTGGCGTGCGACAATCATTCCGACACTTGCAGTCCCTGTAGTTGTATTGGGAACTTTTGCGGTAATCAATATTTTCGGCTTCTCAATCAACACGCTCACCATGTTTGCGATGGTGCTTGCGATTGGTCTGTTGGTCGATGATGCGATTGTAGTCGTCGAGAACGTCGAACGTGTTATGCAAGAAGAACACCTTGAACCTGTACCTGCTACTGAAAAGTCGATGGGTCAAATTTCTGGTGCTTTGATTGGTATCACTAGTGTATTAACGGCGGTATTCGTACCAATGGCCTTCTTCGGGGGGACAACTGGTGTAATTTACCGTCAATTCTCTATCACTTTAGTAACGGCAATGATTTTATCTTTGATCGTTGCGTTAACATTTACCCCTGCCCTTTGTGCAACGTTATTAAAACAACACGATCCAAACAAAGAACAAAGCAACAGTATCTTTGCGCGTTTCTTCCGTGGTTTTAATAGTGGGTTCGAAAAACTTTCAGAGAAATATCAAGGTGGTGTCAACCGTATGACCCATCATAAGTTGTTCTCTGGAGTCATTTATATCGTTGTTATTGCTGCTTTAGTTGGTTTATACAAGATGTTGCCTTCGTCTTTCTTACCTGAAGAAGACCAAGGTGTTGTTATGACACTTGTTCAATTACCACCGAGTGCAAGTCTTGAAAGAACAGATAAAGTCATCACCACTATGACTGATTACTTCTTAAATAAGGAAAAAGAGCATGTAGAGTCGATCTTTACTGTGTCTGGCTTCTCATTTACAGGGGTTGGTCAAAATGCTGGTCTTGCTTTTATCAAATTGAAAGACTGGAGCGAGCGTACAACACCTGAATCACAAATTGGTGCCATCATTCAACGTGGTATGGCATTGAACATGATCGTAAAAGATGCATCTTACATCATGCCATTACAGCTTCCTGCAATGCCTGAATTGGGCGTATCGTCTGGTTTTGATATCCAGTTGAAAGATGTAAGTGGTCAAGGTCATGAAAAACTGATTGCTGCTCGTAACGCTATTTTAGGTATGGCATCACAAGACAAACGTCTTGCAGGTGTACGTCCGAATGGTCAAGAGGACACTCCTCAGTACAAAATCACAGTTGACCAAGCGCAAGCTGGTGCAATGGGTGTGAGTATTAGTGATATTAACAGCACCATGAGCATGGCTTGGGGTGGTTCTTATATCAATGACTTCGTTGATCGTGGTCGTGTGAAAAAAGTTTATGTTCAAGGTGAAGCAGATACCCGCATGATGCCTGAAGACCTAAACAAATGGTATGTACGTAATAACAAAGGTGAAATGGTTCCATTCTCAGCTTTTGCTAAAGGTGAATGGACGTATGGTTCACCACGTTTAGAACGTTACAACGGCGTATCTTCTGTGAACATTCAAGGTTCTCCTGCACCAGGTGTCAGCTCAGGTGACGCGATGTTAGCAATGGAAGAAATCATTGGTAAGTTACCATCGATGGGCTTACAAGGTTTCGACTATGAATGGACAGGCTTATCTTTGGAAGAGCGTGATTCTGGTAACCAAACAGTTCCATTACTCATTCTTTCATTATTGATCGTGTTCCTGTGTCTTTCAGCATTGTATGAAAGCTGGGCGATTCCAATTTCGGTATTGTTGGTTGTACCACTAGGTATTATTGGTGCTTTCACGATGACATGGTTAGGAATGGTGATTAAAGGTGATCCAAACTTATCCTTTAACATTTATTTCCAAGTCGCAATCGTAGCCGTGATTGGTCTTTCTGCAAAAAATGCGATCTTGATCGTAGAGTTTGCAAAAGAGCTGCAAGAAAAAGGCGAAGAGTTATTTGAAGCAACATTACATGCTGCAAAAATGCGTTTACGTCCGATTATCATGACTACACTTGCATTCGGATTTGGTGTTTTACCATTAGCCCTTGCAAGTGGTGCGGGTGCAGGTAGTCAACATTCTGTTGGTTATGGTGTACTGGGTGGCGTAATTTCTTCAACACTTTTAGGTATCTTCTTCATCCCTGTATTCTTCGTGTGGATTCGTAGTATCTTTAAGTACAAACCTAAAACTTTAAATACTCAGGAGCATTGATCGTGATGCAAACTGTTTGGTCTATTTCCAGTCGTGGCATTGCAATCTCTGCACTCGCGCTGTCTTTGGCTGCCTGCCAAAGCATGCGTGGGCCAGAGCCTGTTGTGAACACAGCGATTCCTGAAAGCTTTGCGTCATATAGTAATGCTTCTGGAACTTCTATCGCAGAACAAGGCTACAAAGACTTCTTTGCGGACCCTCGTTTATTACAAGTGATTGATATGTCACTTGCCAATAACCGTGACTTGCGTACAGCAGCGTTGAATATTCAAAAAGCGCAACAGCAGTACCAAATTTCAGAAAACAACCAATTACCAACGATTGGGGCAAGTGGTAGTGCGGTTCGCCAAGTCACGCCATCTCGTGATCCTAACAACCCCTACTCGACTTACCAAGTTGGTTTAGGTTTAACGGCTTACGAGTTAGATTTCTGGGGTCGAGTTCGTAGTTTGAAAGACGCTGCTTTAGATAGTTATCTTGCGACACAAAGTTCACGTGATGCAACTCAGATCAGCTTAATTGGACAAGTGACACAAGCATGGTTGAATTATTCATTCGCCAGTGCACAACTCAAACTTGCGGAGCAAACGCTCAAAGCACAGCAAGAGTCATTTAACTTGAACAAAAAGCGTTTCGATGTCGGAATTGATAGTGAAATTCCTGTGCGTCAAGCTCAGATTTCAGTTGAAACTGCACGTAATGATGTAGCTAACTACAAAACCCAGATTGCACAAGCTCAAAACTTGTTGAATTTATTGGTCGGTCAACCAGTTCCTGAAAACCTATTACCAAAACAACAAGTCGCTCGTATCACGCAAAAGAATGTGTTGACTGCAGGCTTACCAAGTGACTTGTTGAATAATCGTCCTGACGTCAAAGTGGCTGAGTATCAACTGAGTGCTGCGGGTGCAAATATAGGTGCTGCGAAAGCACGACTATTCCCAACGATTAGTTTGACGGGTTCAGCAGGTTATGCATCAACAGATTTAAGTGATTTGTTTAAATCTGGCAACGCACTTTGGTCAATTGGTCCGAGCATCGATATGCCAATCTTTGATTGGGGTACACGTCGTGCGAATGTCAAAATTTCTGAAACAGATCAGAAGATTGCCCTTTCAAATTATGAAAAGTCAGTCCAATCTGCATTCCGTGAAGTGAATGATGCTTTAGCAACTCGTGCCAATATTGGTGATCGTTTGAGTGCTCAACGCCGCTTAGTTGATGCCACTAACACCACTTATAAACTATCTAATGCTCGTTTCCGTGCTGGTATTGATAGCTACTTAACGGTGTTAGATGCTCAGCGTTCAGCATATTCAGCAGAACAAGGCTTATTATTATTGCAACAAGCTGATTTAAATAATCAGGTTGAGCTTTATAAAACCTTAGGTGGTGGACTTAAAGTGTCTTCAACTGAGACGATTGCACGCCAACCATCTAGCGCTGAAAAAAATAGCGCTCAATAAAAAAAAACTTTGTCATAAAAAAGCTCACTTCGGTGAGCTTTTTTATTGCATGCATGCGGAATATTTCTTATCTTCAATACTGAAATATTAAAGACTTAGAAAAACGCTATGTTATTAAGCAGTTTAGAATCAGTTCCTGGTCACGAGATTTTACGTCAGCTAGATGTCGTTTACGGCAGTACGGTACGCAGTAAACATGTTGGTCGAGATCTTATGGCAGGATTAAAAAACATTGTTGGTGGTGAACTAACAGGCTATACAGAGTTGCTTGAAGAATCTCGCCAAGAAGCGACACAACGTATGATCGATAAAGCACGTGCTTTAGGTGCCAACGCTATCGTCGGTATTCGTTTCTCGACCTCAAATATCGCTCAAGGTGCATCTGAACTCTTTGTCTATGGAACAGCTGTCGTCGTCCAGCCGATCACACCAAAACTTCCTGATCCATTTAGCGCTTAGGCATGTCTATGAGTGGATTAATTTTTCAGGTTATTCTTTTCTTGATTCTGTTTTCAGTCGGATGGGGATTTGGTCGTCATATCGAACAAAAACATTTACGTGAACTAGATGAAAAAGAAAAAAAATTTGCCCATATTCGAATTGATACCAATCGATTTGTTGAAACATCAGCAAAGGGGCAATTGGTGAGTAGCAATGTCGTCATCTCACATGATTACTTTAAATACATACTTGCCAATATTCAAAACTTTTTCGGCGGTCGCCTGACCAGTTATGAAAGTGTGGTTGAACGTGCACGTCGTGAAGCGATGCTCCGCCTCAAGCAAGAAGCACATGCAATCGGTGCTAGCCATATCATGGGGGTTCGTCTCAGCACGACTGAACTCGGTATGCAAGGTGGGATGGTTGAAGTGTTTGCATATGGAACAGCGATCTATCAGCCATCTTGAAGACGTATGTCCTGTTGCACATGCTGCATCAGGACAACTCAGTTACTCTGCAAAAATCGCTTGCCAATAGTGATAGGTTTTTTCTTCCCCATTCTCTAATTTAAAGTCATAAGACATTTGACGAGTTTCTACAATCTCAAATTCAACGGGTTGTTTGAACAATGCTCCAGCATAAGCAAAAGTATGGTATTCGCCATTTTCTCCGCAGATATCGATATCCTCAGGCATCCGTTCTATCAATGCTGCATCTATATCTTGACCAATAAAAGAACGATCCAATTTACTAGCATCTGTGACGATGATTTTAGTTCTAATGCCTGAATCCAAAAAGTGTTTCATCACTTCAGTTGAATCAAGATTCCAGATTGGCTCGACCACTTCAATTCCTAAAGGATGTAAACGGTCTTCTCGATATTTACGCACGTCACTAAGATAAATATCACCAAAAATAAAATGTTCTACCCCCTGTGCCTTGAAATGCTGAGCAGCATCTAACATGCGCTGCTCATAAACAGGTAGGTTCTTGGGTAAAAATACAGGATAAAGAGGGATACCAATACTTTCAGCTTGTTTCATCAATAATGAAAATGGAATCGCATGCATAGATGACAATTCCGTTTCCTCATTGACTGTGGTCAACAAAGCAACCACTTCGAATAGTTTTTGCTGTAAGACGGTATAAAGTGCGAGGGCAGAATCTTTTCCGCCACTCCAATTAAAAACAGCTTTATTAGGTGTTTGCACTATCATTTAACTCGTGTTTTACGAATCATTTTATATAACAAGCTTGGTGATAAGCGAGAGACCAATACTCCGAGTTGTTCTTTTTTCCCGCCAACAACAATATATTCATCACCTGCCATTAATGAACTCACTACTCGTTCAGCAAATACATCGGCTTCAAGTCCATTTTCAATCGCTTCATCCTGATGTCCTTGTGGTTTACCTTCACCATTTAAAGCATTAAACGAAACATTGGTCTTCACAAAACCAGGGAAGACAACAGAAACTTCCACACCTTCTTTCGCAACCTCAGCACGTAAACTATTTGCCCACATGTGAATCGCTGCTTTCGCTGCAGAATAACTTGCTCGATATTGGGTACCTAATAGACCCGCAACGCTCGATACAAAAACAACCCGTCCAGATTTTTGCTTTAACAGGGTTGGTAACACAGTTTTGGTAAAAAATACTTGTGAAAAATAATCTACTTCCATGATCGCACGTTCAGTTTGCATAGTCGTATCTTGAATCAATGCACGTTGACTCAAACCTGCATTATTGATCAGCCAATCAATACGTCCTTTGGTTGCGAGAACTCGTTCATGTGCATGGCGGACTTGAGCTTCATCGGTAATATCAGCAGCGATTGAAAGATGCTGTTCAGGCTTAAGTAAACCCACTCGAACCGATTCCAACTCATCATAACGACGTGAAGTCAGTACAACTTGAGCACCTTGTAAAGCGCACTCTCGTGCCAAAGCTTTACCTAAGCCCGAAGATGCACCTGTAATCCATACGACTTTATTTTCAAGACTTTTAAGTTTCGCCATGTCATATATCTCCTTTATTTATGCAGGGTGACGCATAAATTTAAGAAAGTGATCTACATAAGTTGCCGCAGCTTGTTGATCAAGTTGAGTACCTAATTTTTCTAAACGCTTATACCCTAAATGTGTCGTCATATTAATGACGCCATTTAAGGTTTTATCGACTACAAAATTAAATTTTAGGCTCTTTTTCGGCTCACGAATTAAATGAGTGACACCTACATCAATCACTTCTGTGAGCAACTTCAGTGAATTGGCAATTTCCCGACTTTCCCCTTCAGCTAATTTTTGACTCGAAGCTTTAACCTGTTGAGTCAACTGTTGCTCAATCGGATAAGTCATATATACCGACTCATCTTCAACTCGAATTGTTTTAGATAAATGTTCAATCAATGGAACTAGACGATCATTCCCAAAGAATGACACTGACCATGGCATATATTTTCGGATTGCTTCTAAAATCTGCTGAATCACTTTTTCAGATTCACCTGTGAGTGAATGATGTTGATTGTCTTGCAATAGCACCATAAAAACTTGTTCTATCACTTCACATGCAATTTCAGATAAAACTGCCCCCAAAGCATTTGCTTGGCTTTCTTTACTACCCTGTAAGAGCTGCGTACGGATGTGAGCAAATCGCGCGTATGTATCGGCATGAATATTTAAAAAAACGGCAGTGTTCATTCTAATCACCCTATTCTAGATTCCATAAAATAAGGGCTTATTCAATAAGCCCTTATTCATCCTTAGATTCTGTTTTTCTTTCATTTTTGGCTTTTCAAATGCTGAATTTACCACATTCTATTCACGATCAACATGCATAAATGCCAAAAATGGTTGACCGTGTGTTGCTTCATTAATTTTTAATAGAATTGAATAACTCATCGTAACCGTCCTTTTTTAAGTTTTAATATTTTTATATCGTTGTTTTATGCTTAAACATTTTTAATTGTGTGATGTAACATACATAAATCTAACTTTTTCAAGAAAAAAACCAACTGTTTTCATCGACTTTTTTTGATGAAAATATTCATCATTTTTTTGCTACAATAGATCTAATTTTTTATTCAATTTTAATCTTCTGTACTATGACTGACGCTCAATCTGCTCAAAATATCGCAACAACTTACGATCCAACCGAGATCGAAAAGAAGTGGTATCAAATCTGGGAACAAAACGGTTATTTCAAACCATCAGGTCAAGGTGAATCATTCTGTATCATGATTCCACCACCAAACGTTACGGGTAGCTTGCACATGGGTCATGGCTTTAACAATGCCATCATGGATGCACTGACTCGTTATAACCGTATGATGGGTAAAAATACCTTATGGCAACCTGGAACCGACCATGCGGGAATTGCAACGCAGATGGTTGTGGAGCGTCAACTTGGTCTACAAGGGATTAACCGTCATGACTTAGGTCGTGAAAAGTTCATCGACAAAGTTTGGGAATGGAAAGAACAATCAGGCGGAACAATTACACGTCAAATCCGTCGTTTAGGCTCATCAGTCGATTGGTCACGTGAACGCTTCACGATGGATGAAGGTTTATCCAATGCTGTAAAAGAAGTGTTTGTTAAACTTCACGAAGATGGTTTGATCTATCGTGGTAAGCGTTTGGTGAATTGGGATCCAAAACTACAAACTGCCCTGTCTGATCTTGAAGTTGAAAGCAAAGAAGAAAAAGGCTCGTTGTGGCACTTTAAATATTTCTTTGAAGACAAATCGCTTAAAACCAAAGATGGTAATGACTACCTTGTGGTTGCAACGACACGTCCTGAAACATTATTGGGCGATACAGCAGTTGCAGTACATCCTGAAGATGAACGCTATGCACACCTTATCGGTAAAAACATTGTTCTACCGATCACAGGTCGTTTAGTTCCAGTTGTTGCAGATGAATACGTTGAAAAAGACTTCGGTACAGGCTGTGTAAAAATCACACCTGCGCATGACTTCAATGACTATGAAGTAGGTAAACGTTGTGGTCTAGCGATTATCAATATCTTCAACAAAAATGCAGAGGTTTTGGCTGAGTTTGAATACATCGCTAGAGCGGGTGAGCAAATTTCACAACTACTTCCTGCGCCTGCTGACTATATCGGTTTAGAGCGTTTTGCAGCACGTAAGAAATTGGTTGAACAAGCTGAGGCTGAAGGCTGGTTAGATCAAATTCAACCTTATGATTTAAAAGCACCACGCGGTGACCGTTCAGGTGTGATCGTTGAACCATTATTGACAGACCAATGGTATGTGAAAATTGCACCACTTGCTGAGCCTGCAATTGAAGCAGTTCAAGATGGTCGTATCAAATTTGTTCCTGAGCAATACACCAACATGTATATGTCTTGGATGCGTGATATTCAAGATTGGTGTATCTCTCGTCAACTCTGGTGGGGTCACCGTATCCCTGCTTGGTATGATGCAGAAGGCAACATTTACGTGGGTCGCAACGAAGAAGAAGTTCGTAGCAAGAACAACATCGCTGCTGATGTAGAACTTAAACAAGACGAAGATGTTTTGGACACATGGTTCTCATCTGCGCTGTGGACATTCTCAACTTTAGGTTGGACTGGCGACGCACAAAAAGATGCAGCGAATGATTTCCTTAAAACCTTCCATCCAACAGATGTGTTGGTGACTGGTTTTGACATTATCTTCTTCTGGGTTGCACGTATGATCATGATGACCATGCACTTCATGAAGAATGAAGATGGTTCATCACAAGTTCCATTCAAGACGGTTTACGTTCACGGCTTAGTACGTGATGGTGAAGGTCAGAAAATGTCGAAGTCTAAGGGTAACGTCCTTGATCCATTAGATTTGATCGACGGTATTGATTTAGAAAGCCTAGTTGCGAAACGTACAACGGGCTTAATGAATCCAAAAGATGCTGCGAAGATTGAGAAATCAACTCGTAAAGAATTCCCAGAGGGCATCAATGCTTATGGTACGGACGCAGTACGTTTCACCTTCTGTGCGCTTGCAAACACAGGTCGTGACATCAAGTTCGACTTAAAACGTGTTGAAGGCTACCGTAACTTCTGTAACAAGATTTGGAACGCAACTCGTTTCGTTCTGATGAATGTTGAAGGTCAAACTGTTGGTCAAGAAGCACGCCCTGATCTTTGGGAACTTCCAGAACAGTGGATCATCAGCCGTTTGCAAAAAGCAGAAGCTGCGGTACATCAAGCATTTGCAACATATCGTTTAGACCTTGCAGCACAAGCAATCTATGACTTTATTTGGAATGAATACTGTGACTGGTACGTTGAGTTGACTAAGCCTGTTCTGAATGATGCGAATGTATCTGAGGAGCGTAAAGCTGAGGTTCGTCGCGTACTACTTGCCGTGATGGAAGCATCTTTACGTTTGGCTCATCCGTTAATGCCGTATTTGACAGAAGAAATCTGGCAGACCCTTGCGCCAATGTTAGGCAAAGGTGGTGCAACGATTATGACTGCACAATACCCAGTTCCTGAACAAGCGAAGATCAATGATCAAGCTGAAGCAGATATGCAGTGGTTACAAGGTTTGATCGGTGCGGTGCGTAACATCCGTGGTGAAATGGGCTTAGGTAATGCACGTTTATTACCTGTATTGCTCAAGAATATTTCTGATGCTGAACGTGAACAAATCATCCGTATCGAAGCGTTATTCAAAGCACTCGCAAAAGTTGAAAGCATTGAGTTCTTGACCAATGAGCAAGAGCCACCACTTTCATGCTCTAGCGTTGTAAGCCATGCATCTGTATTTGTACCAATGAAAGGCTTGATTGATCCTAAAGCGGAATTGGGTCGTTTGCAGAAGGACTTGGATAAGGTTCAAAAGCAACATGATCAAATTGCCAATAAACTTTCAAATGAAGGTTTTGTTGCTAAAGCACCAGCAGCGGTTGTTGAAGGTGAAAAAGTGAAATTGGCTGAATTTGCTGATCAGTTAAGTAAAATTAAAGCAAGTATGGAGCAAATTGCTGCGCTGTAAGCTGTATTTTGATTAAAAAAATCCCCTCGAATGAGGGGTTTTTTTATTTTTTCTGATCTAAGTAGTTATTAAAGATATTAAAATGTCCTTTAATCTGTCTTTTGATATTTTTTGAACCAAACTCGTTAGCTACTCGATATACATAGCTCACATAGTTTCTAGAGCCAATATATGTAAATCTTGTAAATAAGGTTCTCATATAAATATCATGATTATTATGTTTATTCGTCCTCTCTAACTTCCGATAATGAGCACTTCTCATACGAATAGCTTTTCTTAGCTTATAATGGAACTTTGACAACCCCGTTTCTCTTAAAAATACATTTTCCCCATCATATAAGACCCCTAAATATTGCAATTTTTCAGGAAAATTAAAACCTCTAGAGTTTGTTTTCTCAACAACACCATCCTTGAAAGTAATTTTTTGAGTCTTTTTATGATTAAGCTTCAGATTAATTTTTTCAATTTCGAAAAAAATTTTTAAGACTGTATTTAAAGTACTATCATTAGAGTTATCAAAGATAAATATCATATCATCACAATATCTAAAATAATTACCATTCACTTCCCTCATCAAACTTAAAATTAAAGCATCAAAGTTCATCATGTAAATATTAGAAAGCATCCCACTTAATGGGGAACCCTGAGGAATACCTTTTTTAGTTTTATTGACATGAATTAATCCCTCAGCTCTCACTTTCTCTCTAAATGTTTTAATATCACAAAGTCTTTCTAATCTTTTATGTAATCTTCTAGAGTTTAAGGATAGATCCAACTTTTTATAAAGAGCTTTTTTTTCTACATATGAAAACTCTGTTAAAGATTTATACACCTTAAAGTGATCTAATGGTAGACAATCAGAACCAATTAAATTACACCAATTTTCTTTCAATATATCATGATCCAAATTGTCAAAGAAACCTGAAATATCAAAACATAAGACTGTACAATTCTTCTTAACATCTATAGTTTCAAAAACTTCTTTTGCAAAATGTATATTGCATAGAGAAAATTTCTTACCTCTAAAATCAATTTTACTTATTTTTCGAAAAGCAATAACTGAATTTTCCAAACCTTTTTCAGTTAAAAACCTCTCATAATGATTTTCTAAAATTTTAGAATAGTAGGCATATATATTACCATCCATATGGCATGGAAAGTTAATTAATCTTTCTTTACCTTTGAAATCATTTTTTGTAATTTTATTTTTTTAGAGTTTTTTCTATAAATTTTATTTTCATTCAGGACATAACTAATTGTCGGAAGAAAAGCATGTTTTTCTATATTTCTAACATCCTTTACGTAGTCAAAGACTATTGAATTATTAACTTTTTTATCAAAATGTAAGTAGTTTCTTGTTTTATTTCTTTTTTTAAAAAAATCTAAATCTATATTTTTCATTGAATATTGCCAACTTCAGGGGGTTAGAGTCGCTGCTATCTGTTTTCTCTAAAAAAAGAATCCCCCCTAAAGTCTACCGAGAAATTAAATACCAAAACAATTAATTCCCCCTCCTTTTCAGTGCAGCTAAAACATATAGAAGGAGTTATGATAGTATGATAAATATACCCATAGTTAGTACGATACTTCACATATTGATGTGCTGTATTGAACAATCCACCATAGAAATCTGGACAAATCTTTCAATATTGATAGATTTGTTAAGATTTATATTTACATCCATTTCCTCTCAAGCAATTAAATGAAACTCTTGAAAGCAAAAGTATTATACAAAATAAATAAGACTACTCAATAAAATAATTTATCTTTTGAATATTTATAATTTTAGAGAAAAATTACCTCAAACAGGCATTAAAATTTAATAGAAGGTGTTTTTTATGAATTAAAAGTTTTTTAAACCTATAAAACCCCATGCACTAACAACATCTCCACCCCACTCACCTTTTTCATATGCTTTAAACGTTCTTTTTCCCATTTCAACTGCTGCTTTAACTCAGCAAAATCCATATCTATGGCTTTATACACATCGCTGATATGCAGATGCTCGGCTTTAACTTTCTTTGCTAACTGAAAAGAATCTAAAATTTCTTCGATTTGACTTTCAAGCTGCTGACTTTGTGCATCCAAAGCCAGTTTATAAAACTTCACTTGCTCCGTAGATAACTCTTTAGACCCTACACCCTTATTCTGTTCAAGCTCTAACTGGAGTTTCAACAAATAAAACAAATCCTGCTGTTCATAAGCCTGACTGGCTTGTTGGAACAATTCGGTTTTTTCTGCTTTCTTAGTTTCATCTTGCTCACGGTCAGGATGAATCATGGCAGCTATTTTTAAATACACCGTTTTAAGTGACTGTGCTGCTAGTTGCTCAGCTTGTTCACGTTTTTGTTGCTGTCGTAGCTGTTTGGCTTTTTCTCTTGCTTGTTGTTGTTCTGCCGCATATTGCTCAAAGTCGTCTTCTTGTTCACTCCTTTGTTCTGCATGTTGCTCGATGCTCTGCTCAGAGGATGCTTGATACTCGAAATTTTCTGACTGTACTTTTTTAAGCTTTTTAACAGATTGTTGAGTATGTTGCTGATAAACGGTGTCGATCTGCTGCACAAGAGTGAGCTGTTCTTCATTCAACATTTGTGAGCGTTTCAACATACGGGCAAGTTGTGCGATTTTTTCATCGAGTTGTTGTAAGTCGGTTTTGGAAAATGTATGCGATTGCAACAAGTGCCAAAGTTGCTCTAATTGTAGAAACAATACCTCGTGTAGTTCACGGTAGACTGGCATGAGCTTCTGTCGGGTATGCTGTTGAATCTCGTCTTGTGCATTTTTCCATGTGGCGAGACTGATTTTTTGCTGTTCAATTTGAGCAATTAATAGATTGAGTTTTTTCTGCTGTGCAGATGGTTCAGACCTTTGTTTGAAACTAACTTTGAGATCAAAGGACATATTCATCCACCTGAAAAATAAAAATTGTAGCAACAATCACTATTGGAAAGTAGCAGCTTGTCTTTTGCATGATGATTAGCAAGTATAACGCCTCCACACTAAAATCAATTAAACAAATAACATCCGCTAAAATGCTGCTATTTAGGTCTACACCTTTAAATTTCTGTGCTATTTTTAATCAAAATGCACCACTTTTCATCAAAATTACAATTTAATTTCTAAATTGGTGCGTTTTTTGCTTATCAAAATACAGAGAAATGAGCATTTTTAAGATTGCTCTAGTTTTTAGATTTACTAAATCTATTTTGGTGCAAAAAACGAATCAAATACTTGCACCAAAATAAAATTTAGCACTTTTTTTGAGCACCACTATGCAAAACGTAGATCTATTTTTCTTACTGCTCGGTGCAGTACTGGTTTTGGCAATGCACGCAGGCTTTGCATTTTTAGAGCTAGGCACCGTTCGTCACAAAAACCAAGTCAATGCACTCAGTAAAATTCTGACTGACTTTGCAATTTCCGCAATTGCCTACTTCTTTGTTGGTTATTGGATTGCCTACGGACAAAACTTTTTTCATGCAGGCGAAGTTTTAGCTGCTGATCATGGTTATAACCTGATGCGTTGCTTCTTCTTATTGACCTTTGCTGCTGCTATTCCAGCGATTGTCTCTGGGGGAATTGCTGAACGTGCCAAAATGCGTTCACAAGCGATCGCAACTTTACTTTTAGTTGCCCTGATCTACCCGTTCTTTGAGGGGATGATTTGGAATGGTAACTATGGTTTCCAAAAATGGCTTGAAAGCTCTTTTGGTGCAACTTTCCATGATTTCGCTGGTTCTGTAGTTGTACACGCAATGGGTGGATGGATTGCCTTAGCTGCGGTGATCTTGTTAGGTGCGCGTAATGGTCGTTATAAAAATGACGGTCGTGTAAGTGCTCACCCTCCTTCATCTATTCCATTCCTAGCTTTGGGTTCATGGATTCTGATCGTAGGTTGGTTTGGCTTCAACGTAATGAGTGCTCAACGTGTTGATGCTATCTCTGGCTTAGTTGCGATCAACTCATTAATGGCGATGGTTGGTGGTACTTTGGCAGCAAACTTTATGGGTAAAAATGACCCAGGCTTCTTGCACAATGGTCCTTTAGCTGGTTTAGTAGCGATCTGTGCTGGCTCTGACATCGTGCATCCTATTGGTGCATTGGTTATTGGTGGAGCTGCTGGTGGCATGTTCGTGTATCTATTTACTTACACGCAAAACAAACTCAAAGTTGATGATGTCTTGGGGGTTTGGCCATTACATGGTGTCTGTGGTGCTTTTGGTGGTATTGCAGCAGGTATCTTTGGTCAGCAAGCGCTTGGCGGTTTAGGTGGAGTATCGATTATTTCTCAAATCATCGGAACTGGCTTAGGTGTTGCTATCGCATTGGTAGGTGGTTTTGTCATATATGGTATTTTGAAAGTCACTATGGGCATCCGTTTGTCTCAAGAGGATGAGTATCGTGGTGCTGACCTTTCGATTCATAAGATTTCAGCGAATTCTGAAGAATCAATGTTTTAAGTTTTATTGTTTTATGCGGCGGAAACGCCGCTTTTTTTATGTCAATTTTAAGAGCTGTTTAAGATTAAAACAGTTTAATAAATCATAGATTGTTTACTTTTCGACGTTTAATCCTATGATTATTAAAACGCCATTTTTTCTACTGACAAGTTTCTTGCTTTTAATCAGTTTTTTTATTTTGTGGTGGGTCTTTCCTGTAGGGGGCAGCATAGATATGTACTTAATCCAGCCTTGGGTGGGTACATTTGGTGATTTTGCGCTAAAAGGCGATTGGTATCTAGCAAAACTCAATCACACCTATGTCAAAAAGGTTTTAACGCTGGTCTACATTAGTTTCTTCTTCTTATGGATAGCCTCTTTCAAAGTTGAAAAACTCAAAGCAAACCGCTGGAAATATGGCTATATGTTTTGGGTCAGCATGTTATGTACTTGTGTGATCGGGCTAATCAAAGCAAATGCTGCTCATGCTTGTCCTTGGGCGATGACGACTGCAACAACCACAGGCTTCACATGGGATTTTTCTGCTACAGCAGGACATTGTTTTCCTGGTGGACATGCTAGTACAGGCTTTGCACTGGTAACAGGTTATTTTGTCTATCGACTCGATGAACAAAAACGAGCATGGTTTTATTTATTTGCAGGTATCCTACTTGGTTTTGCGATGGGATGGGCACAGATGATGCGTGGTGCTCATTTTCTCAGCCATAATTTATGGACAGCGTGGATCTGTTTTGCAATCAATCTTGTTGTCTATGCTTTAACCTACCAACGCCATCTCATACGCTCGAACATAATTGATACTCCGAAAGTTTTGCCTGATGTGGTAAAGTGATTACTCAAACACCCTTATACAATCACCTAATTATAGTTTGCTGCGAATGGATGACTTTCAGACTTTTTTAGACAATACCTTAAAAACCCAACAAGCATCTATTCAGGCTTATAAGCTCGATACTGGTAAAGTATGGTTAAAAAAAGCATCTGAACGTCATGGTCTATGGTTATATACGCCATTGAAATGGCTTGCCAAGATTTTCAATCTTGGTGCCATTATGCCTGTCCCGAATCAAGGTGGCGCGGCGGCGATTCGATGTGAATATCAGCGTATTCAACAGCTCAAACAACTTGGTGTATCAACACCTAATGTGCTTGCTCATTCTGACAAAGGGATTTTACTGGAAGATATTGGCGCTCAACATCAAAGTAAAGTTAAACAATTAGACCAAGCACTTGCATACTGCAAAGATGATTTAGCAGCTAAAACCACTTTATTTACCCAAGCGATTCAAGCCGTTCAATATGTTCATTTGCAAGGTGGTTATTTAAGCGAAGCTTTTGCACGTAATATTTTAGTCGATCAAGAAAGACATTTTAGTTTTATTGATTTCGAAACTGATCCTGCATCCGTGCTCAGCTTGCACGATTGTTTTGTCCGTGATTGGATTTTATATATTTTCTCGACGGCCTATCATTTCGAATTTGAACAGCTTAATGATGCAAGCTATATCCTTTACCAAGCTCTACTCGCTGAACCACAAGTGTATAAAGACATTTGTAAAGTTGGAAAACGCTTAAACTGGGTGCTCAGACTCAACGTAAACCGCGTTGGCAATGATGGTAAACGCATCCAAAAATGTGTGTTGTTTCTTCGTTATCTTCGAGAGCATGCAGAAAGCGATGCTTAAATCAAAGTGACTTAGTGATGATTTAAGATTTTAGGTAAGCGCACTAAAACAGATAAGCCCCCCAAATCAATACTACGAGACAGTTGCAGCGTACCGCCTAAACGTTGAATAGCTTTATCAACGATGGAAAGCCCTAAGCCGCTGCCCACTTCTAAGTGGTGATGCACACGATAGAAACGTTTTAATACTTTATCGTAGTTTTCAGGGTCGATGCCAACACCACTGTCTTCAATTTGCACACATGCAAAATTGTCTTGGTCACTATAGACTGAAATATTAATGATGCCTTGATTAGGCGTATACTTAATCGCATTGTCGATCAAGTTAAAAATAATCGAATGAATCGTTGACTCCAAACTATTCATTTCAATCACATCATTACGCTCAAAACCCAAATCTATTTCTTTTTGCATGGCTAAGTTGACCAATTGCTCGACGCAATTAAGTGCAACATCATTCAAACGAAACTCCGTATTTGGCTCTATCAAATTTAAACCTACATCTTGTTTAGCCAATGCCAGTAATTGCGTCACCAGATGCTGAATCCTCGCCAATCCTTTACTTAGATTAATTAAGGCTTCGTGTTCAGGGAATTGACTCATTAAAATCTTGGTTTGTAGATTTAATGCCGTTACAGGTGTTCTGAGTTCATGTGCAGCATCTGCAATAAATTGCTTTTGTTCAGCTTGTGCCTGTTGGATTCGTCCAAACAAATGATTCATTTCTTCAATGGTTGGAATCAACTCTTGCGGATAATCTTGGCTATCAATCGGTGCTAAACCATCCGAATCTCGACTGCGCAATTCAGCCTTGAAGTCTTCTAAAGGTCTTAAACTGAGACTAATAATGAATGCTAAGATAATAATTGCGAAAGGCAGTAACAACACATATGGCACAAACATACTGCCTGCCAACTCCCAAGCGAAGTTCTTGCGTACCTGCTCTTGTTGGCTAACCTGAATTTGATAATCTTTTAACGGAATGACATAAACACGCCATTTTCCTTGTGGTGTTTCTTGCGTATAAAAACCAGCTTGCTTCACTGGTGGAATCAATAGATGCGTTTGATGCCATAAGTGACTTTGATCTTTGTACGCCCAAATATCGACCAGTAAATCTTCCTCGTGATAAGTCCGATGCAATTCGATTTTACTGGTGATGGTGGTTAAAGGCTGAGTAGTAGACCGTTCAGCCATATATTGCATTTGCGTATCGAGGATCTCATCAACTTCATGCAAAGCGATCTTATAAGCGGTGAAAATCAATAAACATCCAAGCAATAAACTGAAAACTGATGTCCCCCAGATTAATCTTTTCTTGAGGGAATATTGCTTGGATAACTTCATAATAATTATGCTTGTCCTAATCTATAGCCCAATCCACGAATAGTACGAATAAAGTCTTTACCCAACTTTGCTCGTAAATGATGGACATAGACTTCGATGGTATTACTCGTGACTTCACTGTCAAAATCATACAACTTATCTTCTAGATTTGCTTTAGAAAAAATCTTGTTGGGATGACTGACTAATGGAATCAAAATCGCCCACTCACGATTGGATAATTCAATCTGCTGCCCTTTAAAGGTCGCTAAATGTTGTTCCACATCTAGAACTAAATCACCACTTTTGAGCAATTGAGTTTGTTGTTTATATTGTGCATTCTCAGCACCGCCACGTCGTAACAAAGCATGAATACGTGCGAGTAATTCGTCGAATTCATAAGGCTTAATCAAATAATCGTCAGCACCTTGATTCAGTCCATCCACTCGATTTTGGAGTTGATCACGCGCTGAGATAATTAAAACAGGTATAGAAGATCGCTGACGAATCTGTCTTAAGATTTGCATCCCATCCATCAGAGGCAATCCTAGATCTAGCAGTACTAAGTCAAATGGTTGTTTGGTCAACATCGTTAAACCATCCACACCATTATTGACCCACTCTACTTCAAACTGATGATAGCGCAGTAAAGTCAAGGTTGACTCTGCGATCATAAAGTCATCTTCGATCATCAAGATTTTAGTCATGATTTCCTCATTCTTAGGAATTTGAACATGCAGACAGCATGTCATTTTGTGGCTCAATTACTTTCGTTTTGACATTCAGCAAGCTCAATAAAGTTGGGAATAAATTGTCTTGGCTTAATGCTTTAGTTTTTTGCTGTGTTAAACACTGTACTTGACGATTGGCTTGTTGCTTCCACGCATCAGAGAACCACATCAACATCGGTACATGTGTTTGCTGACTTGGTGCAATCGCATATGGTGCGCCATGAAGATACATACCACTTTCACCTGTTGATTCACCATGATCTGATAAATACCACAAACCTGTCTCATACTGCGTTGTATTTTTTAATGTTTCAATCAATGAATCTAACACATAGTCAGTGTACAACAAGGTATTGTCATAACTATTAATCAGTGCATCTTGACTACATCCTTGGATGGCATTGGTATCACAAGTTGGTTTAAAGACTTTGAACTGTGGCGGAACACGTTTGTAATACGCAGGTCCATGACTACCCATTTGATGTAAAACGATCAATCGAGGTTGCGTGTCATTTTTAGGAATAGTTGCGATATATGTTTTCAAACTATCAATTAAAAGATCGTCAAAACATTCACTTTCTTCACACCATTTCTGCTGGATAGGTTCAGGTATTTTAAACTGCTCAACTCGGTCACAAGCCCCCTTGCATCCAGAGTTATTATCAATCCAAGTGACTTTATAGCCAGCACGTTGTGCGATATCAAGTAAACCTTCTCGATGACTAGCAAGCCCTTCATCATAATCTTTACGAGGCATACCAGAGAACATACAGGGCACTGAAACCGCCGTTGCTGTACCACATGAACTTACTTGAGAGAAGTTAATAAGTTCTTGTTTTGATAATTTCGGGTTAGTATTTTTCGCATAACCATTTAAAGAAAAGTTTTCAGCACGAGCCGTCTCACCTACCACTAAAACCATCAATTTCGGACGAGTAGTATTGTCTTTTCCAAGTTTTGCATCAGTCCCATAAGTGACCAACGGTAAATTTTCTTTAGGCGCTTTCTTTTTATAATAAGATACAAAAGAAGCGATCATATTTTGTGGAGAGATCATCCCTTTTAAATCACGATTTTCACGAAAGATTGCTGCAAAATCCACGTAAAATACGAACAACAACCCACCCACCATCGCTAGTGATACGATCGTCGCCATGACCTTCTTCAACAACTGTTTCAAGATCGGTTCAGATTTCAGTTTTACGATCAATATGGCAATAATCGGTAATACGGTCATGCCCAGTGTCCAAGTGACCAAATGTATGGACCACGTATCTCTTGCTTCAGCGATATCTGTTTGCATCAAATTCTGAATCTGATCAGAAGTGATTAACACCCCTAATGTGCTGACAGCATATGAAGCAAATCCACCAATAAATACCATTGCGATTGCAACAGGCTTCGCTGTCCATTTCCAGTTCAAAAGTTGAAAAAGAAAGAAATACGCTGAGATAACAACTACAGCTGAAGCGGCTACGAACAACCCTGCTTTAATACCTGTATAAGGTGTAAGCGACTGAAGCTTTTCATAAAAGGCAAAATTTAAGAAAAGTCCTAACCAAATTGAAAGCAATAGGTTAAACGTGAGTAGCGAAATAGGCTTTGCCCTTAGTTTTTTCAGCAGCATAATCATCGTCACAATCGAAGAGATAATTTTGTATGCGACAAAGATAGAAGCTGAAACTTAAAAATCACTTAAAGCAACATGACTCATGCAAAAAACGCAGAATTTAACTTATAAAAATAACAATATTTATCATATAGATAAGAATTAATTAGAGTTAACAATAATCATTATTAAAAACCATATATTATATTTAAAATAAATGTCATTTGAGCCAATAAAAAAACACCCAATAAGAACCTTATGGGTGTTTTTAGAATTACATGGTTTAGAATTTGAATTCTAAACCTAGACCACCTACAGGTTGCTTGTCTTTTTTGTCCGCTTGCTCAAGCGTTAAATAGCCAGCATAACCATAAGTTTTTACTTGCTTACTAAATGCATAATCCGCACCTGCGATGACTTGTTTAGCTTTGAAGTCAGCACTGTTGTCTTTGAAACTGGTATCGTTTTGGCTGTATTGAGCTTTCACTGTCCAGTTTTTAGACTGTGGAATGTTATATTCAGCACCAACTAACCAACCTTGTGCATCATCAATATTTTTAGCTTTTGCAGCCCATTTAGTAGCATCACCCGCATCAGCATAAGAAGTTTCTTCAACTTCTGAACTTTGATAAAGTGCTTTAAGCGCTAAACCATCAATTGGATTTAATCGACCAATCGCACGAACTGTATTTGCAGCAGCAAACACAGATCCACCTGCAATTTCAGGATCAGATGCATTTAAAATACCTTTACCTAAGAACGTACTTGGGATCGCTTTGTCATAACCAAGACCCGCAACAAAAAGTGGGTTTTCATAAGTTACCGAAGCTGACCAAGCATCACCTAAACCTTGACCTTCAACTTTGGCACCACCACTGCTTTGCTTAATCCCAGTCGCCTCACCTGTTGCCAGTAAAGCATTAAATTTAAATGCACCATCAAGAACTTTGACTGCAGGTGACTCATAGATCACTACATTATCAATACGGTTTTCGCCAGTAAAAATCCCTGTTACATCTGCTTTGTTAGCAACATAGTTGTTGAAGGTATCTACAACACTAGAGAGTTGCTTGACTGGTGTGTCATGTTTACCGATTTTGACTGTACCCAACTTGCTGTCTTTTAAGCCAACAAAACGGTTACGTTGAGTCCAATCACTGCTGTCACCATCTGCACTGAATCCCCATTCAGCAGCATAAACAGCACTTAAACGCTCTGTTAATTTCTCATCACCTTTGAATCCGATAAAGGTGCTGTTCGAACTAATTTCCCAAACATCTTTGTTTGATTTTGTCGCATTTTTTTCTGGTAAATAATCAACACTCGCGTCGATTTCACCGTAGATTGTTGGTGCTGCAAAAGTAGAGGTTGCAAGTAAACCTAATACTGCTGCTGTTACAATTTTGATTTTCATTTTTGCCATCCTAGTTAAATTTGTAACAAATCCTACACATTAACTTTATATGACAAAACGATTAAAATCTTATTTATTTATTCCATTTTCGACTAAAGTTTAATTTTTAGCCGAGACTAACACCTTATCTTTTTTATTATATCCATACCAAAAAATATTTATTAGTCAGTGATTTACAATATTACCCATCATATTTCAAACTCAAGAAATAGAGCTAAAAAACAATTGAATGAAGATATACATTTATCGAAAAGCCGTAGATTCTCACATTAAAATTTTACAGTTTAATATCTATGGTTTATAAATTTGTAATCAACCTTGATTAATATTTACATATTTCTTCCAATTAAAAACTGGTAGCAAACAAATGAATGATATTAGAAAAATTACAGACAAATAATTGTAATATCCAAGCAAATCACCAAGTAATCCACTTAGTAAATATAATACACCACTGACTGTCGCCATAATTGAAACCTGCAAAGTAAAGTCAGTTCCCGCAAAGTGTTTACGGCTGTAACTCATAATTAAGCTGAGCATGACTACCAACAACATCGCGGAACATGCGTCCTCAAAGGCATTGATTACATATATTATAGAAGAATCAATTTTTTTATTATGTTCAAATACATAACCCAAATAAACATAGAAAAATAGACTTAGAATTTTTAACATAGAAAATATAATCAAGGCATATGCCTTAGACAGATATTTCAACACCCCCCCTGCAATTGCTGCGCCTAACAATGCAGCTACTGCACCTAAAATTGTAATATAAAGTCCAATTTGAGAAAAAGTTAAACCTAAATCAACAGCAAGTGGTTTTAATATAGGCCCTGTCAATCCATCAACAATCTTAAAAGTGATTAATACTAGCAACCATGCTTTTAACTGTGGAGACGAGCTAAAATAATGAAGATATTTTTTAATCACATCAATTTTTGAATGATTTGAGCTATTATTTGAATTTATCGATTTAATTCGTTCAGGTTCTTTATGAAATAAAATAGAAATGGTATTCAGGAATACTAAAACCGCCAACAATAAAAATGTTTTTTGCCAATATAACCAATCCAAGCACCAAAGTACGACACCACCACCGATGATAAACCCTAACCTAGAACCAATCACTTGAAAGGTATTACCCCAGTGTAATTGATCATTTTTAAGTAAATTAACAGCTAAAGCATCCGTCGCAATATCTTGTGTCGCACCTGTAAGATTTAAACATAACAGCAAAGTAAAGAAGATTAATAAATACAGAGGTTGATCAAGTGCATGAATTGGAAAAAAGGACAATATCACCAAAATAATGACACTAGCGAATTGAGTAGGAATAATCCAACTGCGATAGTGACCTAAATTCGAGATTGCATAACGATCAACATATGCAGCCCAAAAGATTTTGATCGACCACGGCAACATCAATAATCCAAAACCGCCAATATGTGCCAGAGATACACCTTGAGATCTTAAAATCACAGGTAAAGCATGTGTCATAAAACCGACAGGTAAACCTTGTGCCCAATACAACGAAAATAGCAATAAATAGATTTGACGAAGATTAGGCATGTAAGGCTGTTCCTAAAGTATTTCTTTGCAAGTTCAACTATCTAATCCTCTCAAAACCACCACAATAAAATCTCATTTTTTGCCAATGCGATGCAGATAGTGAGAGTTTAAGATGATTAAAGTTGTCATTATTTTTCTGAACCTATGTCACAACATTTTCCTGAATTACCGCCTCTAGTACCACAAAGAGGAACCAGTTACAGCCGTGCATTGTGTAAGAAACTCTTTCTAAGTCAAGGTTGGAAAGTGGTTGGTGAAATTCCAAACTTACCCAAAGCAGTCGCTATTATCTCACCACATACGTCTAATATTGATGGGTGGTACGGTTTTCTTGCGATTGGCGGTTTGGGGCTCAAGATTACGGTTCTAGGCAAAGATACACTATTTAAGCCTCCATTTAAGCCCCTTCTCAACTGGGCGGGATTAATCCCTGTGCATCGTGACAGTACCAATGGTTTGACTGAACAGGTCGTTGCGGAAATTCAAAAGTGCGATCGAATCTGGGTCGGAATGGCACCTGAAGGTACGCGTAAAAAAGCCGAAAAAATGAAAAGTGGTTTCTACCATATTGCACATGCAGCAGGTATTCCGATTGTGATGTTTTCTTTTGATTATGACCACAAAACGATTTACTGCTTAGGTGCCTTTACGCCAACAGGTCATTATCAACAAGATCTTGAAAAAATTATGGGTTTTTACCAAGGACATTTTTCTCCCAAAAATCCAAATTGGTTAGCAGAGCCATTACAAAAACTTGTGAAAAAAAACTAGAAAATCGAGGGCAAATCTGCTGAGATGTGCCCATCTTTTCGTCGATTTTATCTCCTTTTAATATGAAAATTGCTCAACTCTCCTGTTTAGCACTTGTTAGCTTGACATTATTTGGTTGTGATCAAGTTGCAAAAAAAACGCCACCAACTTCAACCTTAAAAGCACGTGAGCCCGTGATTGCTCTAGCATTAGGCGGTGGCGGTGCTAAAGGCTTTTCACATATTGGCGTCATCAAAGTCCTTGAGTCACATGGCATTAAAGCTAAAATTGTGACCGGCACCAGTGCTGGCAGCTTTGTTGGTAGCATTTATGCAAGTGGGCAAACGCCTTATCAGATGCAAAGTCTTGCATTAAAACTACAAGAGTCTGACATCCGTGATCTCACCTTAAATAGCCAAGGTTTTATCATGGGGCAAAAACTTCAGAATTATGTCAACAGTCAAGTTGCCAACAAACCGATTGAGAAATTCCCAATACGTTTTGCTGCTGTAGCAACTCGTTTAGACAACGGCAAGAAAGCTGAATTTATTAAAGGCAATGCAGGTCAAGCTGTACGTGCATCATGTAGTATTCCAAATGTCTTTGTGCCAACGGTCATCGGTGGTACCAAATATGTCGACGGTGGTTTAGTCAGCCCTATTCCTGTAAAAACAGCGAAAGATATGGGTGCTGATATCGTAATCGCGGTTGATATTTCTGCGCGTCCTACAGGTGATAAACCCATGAATATGTGGGGATTACTAGATCAGACGATTAATATCATGGGTCAGCAAAGTATTAACGAAGAACTTAATCAAGCTACTGTCGTGATTCAGCCGAAAGTCGGTCATCTCGGTGTACTCGATCTAAAATCAAGTAACCAAGCTATCTTAGAAGGTGAAAAAGCGGCTCAAGCCAAGATCACAGCGATCCGAGCTGCAATTACTAACTTCAAAAAATCCCCTGCAGCATTTAAACCTGCCCCTCGACCAAAATTCTAAAACACATTCATTATCTTTATATATTCATAAAGATAATCATCTGTTACAGTGCTAGAGGTGAATATTTTTTCACCTCTATTTACCGTTTAACGATACGAGCAAATCTATGGAATTTGTAGTTGAGCCTTGGCACTGGTTGGTATTAGGTATTTTGTTAATTCTTTCAGAATTAGTATTACCTGCATTTGCTGCACTATGGTTTGGTATAGCAGCAGTGATGGTGTCTATTTTACTTTGGCTTTTCCCAATGATGGGCTTTACCACTCAAGTGATCACTTGGGGGATTTTATCGATTTTATGTACGATTCTTTGGTTTAAATTTATAAAACCACTCTCAATTGATAAGACCAAAGCGGGCTTATCCCGTGAAGCAACCATTGGTCAAGTGGGGATGGTCATCCAAACTGGACTGGATCACAGTCAAATCGTGGTGCGTTTTCCTATGCCTGTACTCGGCTCTGATGAGTGGAACTGTCGAAGCACAGCTCCTGTAAAAGTCGGAGATCGTGTTCGTGTTATTGATATCATGGGTAATGATTTAGTTGTTCAACCGCATAGCACTTCATAAACATAAAGAGGGTTTCTAATGTCTGTCGGTACTATTGTTGTTTTAGCGCTCTTCGCTTTTGTTGGTATAACCATTTTTAAAGGGGTTCGAATTGTTCCCCAAGGTTATAAATGGATTGTTCAACGTCTTGGTAAATACCATACCACGTTGAATCCAGGTCTCAATTTTGTGATTCCATATGTAGATGAAGTTGCATATAAAATCACGACGAAAGATATTGTGTTAGATATTCCATCACAAGAAGTGATCACACGTGATAACGCAGTGTTAGTGATGAATGCCGTTGCTTATATCAATCTGACCACACCTGAAAAAGCCGTGTATGGTATCGAAAACTATACTTGGGCGATTCAAAATCTTGTACAAACTTCTCTGCGCTCGATCGTAGGTGAAATGGATTTGGATGATGCCTTGTCATCACGTGATCATATCAAAGCGAAATTAAAGGCTGCCATTTCTGATGATATTTCTGATTGGGGGATTACACTTAAAACTGTAGAAATTCAAGATATTCAACCATCACATACGATGCAATCTGCAATGGAAGCACAGGCCGCAGCTGAACGTCAGCGTCGTGCAACTGTTACTAAAGCTGATGGTGAAAAACAAGCAGCGATTTTGGAAGCTGAAGGACGTCTCGAAGCCTCTCGTCGTGATGCAGAAGCTCAAGTTGTTCTTGCAGAAGCATCAGAGAAAGCAATTAATATGGTGACCAATGCTGTTGGCGACAAAGAAATTCCTGTTGCTTACCTATTGGGCGAACAATATGTAAAAGCTATGCAAGATATGGCGAAATCGAATAATGCAAAAACAGTGGTTTTACCAGCCGATGTTTTAAATACAATTCGTGGTCTTATGGGACGTTAATTGTTTTTAACGTTTTATTTGCAAAAAAAGCCATGATCATCATGGCTTTTTTTGTGCTTGAGTACATCTTACTCTGCGATCAACGCTGAATGATCTTTTTCGGCTAATTGCTTAACTTTACGATCAAAGATAAAAGGGCCAAATGGTAAAATGGCAGCAATCAAGCCCAAATTAAAGATCGACAGAGACCATTTCATTCGATGGCAAACAACTAAAAGCATCACAAGGAATAGTACAAATAAAACACCATGCCCCATCCCAATATATTTGACAAAAACAGGATTTCCCCAAATATACTTAATCGGCATGGCAACGCCGAGCAATAATAAAAATGAAATGCCTTCAAGCGTTCCCACAAACCGTAAAGCTTGTACGTTCATATACTTCCCCAAATTAATTTTTTCGATCTAATAAAAATTTAGAAATCTCAATCAACTCTTTGGCATTTTCACCAAAGTATTCTAATGCTTCAAATGCTTGATCATGTAAGGTTTGTGCATAGGCTTGTGCTTGCTCTAAACCCATTAAAGCAGGATATGTTGATTTTTGGACTTGTTCATCTTTGCCTGCAGTTTTACCTAAGGTTTCAGTGCTCGCCGTAATATCCAAAATGTCATCCTGAACTTGGAAAGCTAAGCCAATGCTCTGACCAAACTGACGTAATTTTGGAATCGCCTGATCTGTGCCAGAGTAAATAGTCACAGCCCCCATCATGATGGCAGCTTGAATTAAAGCACCTGTCTTATTACGGTGAATATTTTCCAATTCATCTTGGGCAACATACTTACCTTCAGCTTGGAGATCCAAAACCTGACCGCAAACCATCTTTGAACTTGCTGTAGCTAAAATTTGCATTTGCTTAAGAACAATAGCTGCATCTGTACCTTGTGCCTGATCGTCAAATAAACGACTGCCTAAAATCTCAAATGCCATCGATTGCAGAATATCACCTGCCAACAAAGCAGTATCTTCACCAAATGCAACATGACAAGTCGGTTGACCACGACGCAGTAAATCATTATCCATGCAAGGCAAATCATCATGTGCGAGTGAGTAGCAATGAATCAGTTCTACTGCGACAGCTGCACGACGTGCGGCAGCAAAGTTTTGGTTGGCTTGTAACGAAGCAGCCGCATAACATAAAGCTGGGCGGACTCTTTTACCACCAAGCATGACGGCATGGTGAACAGCTGCTTTAAGTGGTTCCGGGAGAGAAAATGCAGCCAATGCTGTCAATAAATCTTGTTGAATACGTTGTTGAGCTTGTTTTAAAACATCCGCATTAACTGGAGAAATAGACGACACAATTGCCTCGAAAAATGAATAAATGAAGAAGTGACAGCATCTGTCAGAATGGCAACATCATATCACTATTTATCCCGATAGATTATCTTTGTATTTTTCAAGCTATACAAAATAAAAACACCCCCAAATGGAGGTGTTTAAAATTGATGAAAACGGCTTAGAAGGTATCACCTGGTACACGAACCCAACCTTCCATCAGAACACGTGCACTACGACTCATAATAGCTTTTTTCACAGCCCATTTTCCATCAATCAACTCAGCTTGAGCACCAACACGTAACGTGCCTGATGGATGTCCAAAACGAACCGCTTCACGCTCACCACCACCAGCAGCTAAATTCACCAACGTACCAGGAATCGCAGCAGCAGTACCAATTGCAACTGCAGCAGTTCCCATCATGGCATGGTGAAGTTTACCCATAGATAATGCACGAACTAATAAGTCAACATCAGCAGCTTCAACTGTTTTACCACTTGATGATGTATAGGTTTTTGGTTGAGATACAAAAGCAATCTTCGGAGTATGCTGACGCGCAGCTGCTTCAGAGATGTCTTTAATCAAACCCATTTGAACAGCACCATACGCACGGATTTTTTCAAAACGAGCTAGTGCTGCGGCATCACCATTAATATGATCTTGTAATTCAGTGCCTTGATAACCAATCGCTTCTGCATTTAAGAAAATAGTTGGAATACCTGCATTAATGAAAGTTGCTTGGAAAGTACCGATCTCAGGTACCACCAATTCATCAACAACATTTCCTGTAGGGAACATATCCCCACCTTCTTCACCATCATCAGCAGGATCTAAAAATTCGATTTGAACTTCTGCCGCAGGGAAAGTGACACCATCTAATTCAAAATCACCTGTTTCTTGAACTTGACCATTGGTCACTGGAACGTGCGCAATAATAGTTTTTTGAATATTCTTCTGCCAAATGCGAACTGTGCAAATTCCATTTTCAGGAATACGAGCTGCATCCACCAAACCATTTGAAATTGCAAAAGAACCGACAGCAGCAGTGAGGTTTCCACAGTTACCACTCCAATCTACAAAAGGCTGGTCGATTGAAACCTGTCCAAATAAATAATCAACATCATGTTCAGGCTGTGTACTTTTAGCCAAAATTACCGTTTTACTGGTACTTGAGGTCGCCCCTCCCATACCATCGATTTGTTTACCGTATGGGTCAGGACTACCAATCACACGCAGAAGAAGTTGATCACGTGCTTTGCCTGCTTCTTGTGCCGCTTCAGGTAAATCATCAAGTTTGAAAAAAACACCCTTACTTGTGCCACCACGCATATATGTTGCAGGGACTTTGATTTGCGGTACTGAGCTCATGTCAATTTCATCCTTTTATCATGTTCTTGGTGCAAGTAAATCTTGAGTCTAAAATTACTGCACAGCAATAAAATATGCCATACGACCAATTGCTTTTCGGTCAATTGTTATGGGTAAAATGTGCTCACTATATTGAGTATTTTTGTACAAATTAACAATGGCATCGAAACATTTATACGCGGTTTAAAAATCAAGTGTCCGATTTAAATGCTCAGAAAACAAACTTTACTTAGTTTACTATTCACCCAAATATAAGATTTTAAATGAATTTTAAAAACAACTTTCCAGTCATAGCCCGCCTGTACTTTTACTAGTCGAAAATCATTCAATCTATTAGAATAATCCACTTATTCCTCGTCGAGCTCAGTCCTTTGAACAACGATTCTTCTAAACTTCAGCGTGGACTAAAAAACCGCCATATCCAACTCATCGCGATGGGTGGGGCTATTGGTACGGGCTTATTTTTAGGTTCTGCGCAAGTCATCCAGTCTGCTGGACCATCTATTATTTTGGGTTATGCGATTGGCGGTTTGATTGCTTTTTTAATCATGCGTCAACTCGGTGAAATGATCGTAGAAGAACCTGTAGCAGGTTCATTTAGTCATTTTGCATATCAATATTGGGGTAAATTTCCAGGCTTTTTATCAGGTTGGAATTATTGGGTATTGTATATCCTTGTTGCGATGAGTGAGCTCACGGCAGTCGCAAAATATATCAATTACTGGTGGCCTCATATTGCTGCGTGGCAGTCAGTTTTATTCTTCTTTGTGATTATTACAGCGATCAACCTCACCAATGTAAAATTCTATGGTGAGTCAGAATTTTGGTTAGCCATTATTAAAGTCACCGCTGTTGTAGCGATGATTTTATTTGGTCTGTTCTTGCTGTTCACTGCGGATGCCAACTCTACGGCTTCATTTACCAACCTTTGGAGTCATGGTGGATTCTTCCCGAATGGGTTTGAAGGTCTATTCTTCATGCTGGCATTCTTGATGTTTGCATTTGGTGGTATTGAATTAATCGGTATGGCAGCGGCTGAAGCCAATGATCCAAAGAAAACGATTCCTAAAGCGATCAACCAAGTTGTGTTCCGTATTCTGATTTTCTACATCGGTTCACTCACAATTTTATTATCACTTGTGCCTTGGAATCAGCTTGATTTAGGTGGCTTAGATAAAAGCCCATTTGTAATGATTTTCAGTCAAATGGGAATTGGTTGGGCTGCTCACCTACTTAACTTCATTATCTTAACCGCAGCATTATCTGTATATAACAGTGGTATGTATGCAAACAGCCGCATGTTGTTTGGTTTAGCTGAACAAGGTAATGCACCTAAAGTATTTGCTAAAGTGAATAAACAAGGTGTTCCTGTTCCAGCCGTATTGCTTTCCGCATTGCTCATCTTCGGATGTGTACTTTTAAACTACTTCGTACCAGAAGATGCCTTAGGTCATTTGATGTATGTGGTTGTAGGTGCTTTAGTTTTAAACTGGGCAATGATCAGTTTGACGCATTTGAAATTTAAAGCGATGGTCAAACAAAAAGCATTAACAACGAGCTTCCCTGCTTTATGGTCACCATTCAGCAATTATCTTGTACTCGCATTTATTGCGGTTGTACTTTACATCATGTGGCAGCAAGGCTTTAAAGAATCTGTGCTCATGATTCCTATTTGGATCGTTCTAATGTTTGTGCTCTATCGTGTTTTAAATTTGAAAAATAAGAGCTAAACACAGCTAGTCGGTATCATCAAAAAGTGATTGCTAAGGCAATCACTTTTTTGTTTATAATCATTTAATTATGCGCTCATAGCTTAACTGGATAGAGCAGTTGCCTCCTAAGCGACCGACGTGGGTTCGAGTCCCGCTGAGCGCACCATTTAGCTGTTGAAGTCAATATTTTTTAATATGGTCTACGCCAGTGAGATAGAAATTCATACCCTGCATAAAAAGATCAGCTTTGTACATTGAAGTAACAGTTGATAAATCATTTAAGATTTTTAAAATCCAAAATCAAAATTAGATACGCATTTTTATGCCGTAAATTATTCACCAAGCAAACGCTAAAAAATACAGTACTTTTAAATCTCAATCATTAAATTAGCTAGCTAATAAGGCTCTCGCTTTGATCAATAAATCCTGCTGATCAATCTCAGATGGATGAAAACTTGCTTTATAAAATGCTAAATAGTCAGGTAATAAACGCCACATCATGTGGACAAGACCCATAAGTGTTTGTGTGTTCTTGAACAGCTGCTTCGGTGAATATAAGGTATTCTTTCGATCTTGCCAGACTAAATGACCTGTCATTATGATCGTGCTACTGATGAATCCCACCGTAATTGTTCGCATACTTCTACGACGTTGAGCTAAGTTGGCAAAGACTTGCTGATATACATCAAATGCCACATGCTTATGTTCGATTTCTTCAACAGCATGCCAAAGCCAAAGATTCTTCATATTTTCAGATAAGCCTTTAAACATAATATTTGGATATTCAAGCATATAACCTGCCATCATCGCCGTAAAATGCTCAAGTGCAACTGTAGCAGCCAATTGACGGCGCTGACTTAAAGTTCTTAAGCGGGTCATTTCCTGCTCATAAGCCTTTTCAAACTTTTTTAGATGATAATCATTGTTTTGCACCAGTTGATTAAACTGCTCATGTGCTCGCGCATGATGCGCCTCTTGCCCAATAAAACCTGAGATATCTTTTTGTAGTTGTTCATCATGGATTTGATCACGCACATTTCGGACGGTTTCTACAAAAAAACGTTCACCCTGTGGGAAGCTCATGGATAGAGCTGTGAGAAAATGTGACATCAAAGTAGATTCAGTGTATTGCGTGGTAATTTTTTCGGCTTTGAATTGCGTTTGGCGCACTGTAATTGTATTCACATCATTTGACATCGTCGCTCTCCTCACCCATAACATTTCTGTAAGCAAACACTAAATCACATCAGCAAGTCTTATGACTTACATCTCTGATTGATCTACAACTTCAATCAAAAAATTAGCTCAACTATTTGAAATTAAATAGAGGCTATATAAAGTTCCAAATAAGAACTAATGATTAAATTATAGCCTCTTCTGAATGCTGTCAATTTGTTTTTCATATACCAGTGTTATTTGTCCTATAAAGACTTGTTATGTCCTTCGATGCGCTTTGGCTTAAAATTCATAGAGTTTTGCGCCTAAATTTAACTCATTACAAAGCTATGCCTAAATAAATGCTGTTCCAATTAAAGCATTTAGCAGTTTTTTTTGAGTCCGACATCAAAATATGTGATGACTTAAATATCCCAATTTTTTTCAATAGCAGTGATCTGACTCAAGACATGCTGATACTCTGCCTGTTTAACAGTACACCACAATGCAACAAAATCTTGATTTAAATATTCACGCATCCAATGATTAGCTTTAAATCTCTTCAATGCATCCATTTGTTCTGTCGGAAGAAAATAATGTTCACCAATCTGCTTAGATTGATTCACCGATTTAGGGATTGCTGATATGTGAGTTAAGCCATGCAGCGTTCCCATTAATATGATGGCGACTGCTAAATACGGATTGCAATCGGCTCCAGCTACTCGATATTCGATTCTTTGATTTTCTGAATCCGAACATGGAATGCGCAGTGCGACATTACGATTATTCCACCCCCAGTTTGCTTCCAAAGGAACATGCTGACCTAACTTAAATCAGCGATATGAATTGAAATTGGGGGCTAAGATCGCCATAGAATCTGGCATGAAATGAATTAATCCACTGATTACATTTAATAATGGCTTTGCAAAGTCACGTTCAAAACAACTAAAAATATTATGTTTGTTAGCATCAAGTAGACTCATATGAAAATGCATTCCACTCCCTGCTTTATGCAAATCTGGTTTTGCTAAGAAATTAGCTTTAAATCCATGTTTATTTGCAACTTGTTTAATACTCCGTTTTAACATCAAGATTTGATCACAAAGCTTCAAAATATCAGTTCCATGCGGCAGATTAATTTCATACTGATCTGTCGATGACTCAGAAACGATTCCAGTGATATGTATTCCCTGTATTTGAGCAATCGTTTCTATTTCATCCATCAGTGCTTGGATATCAGCATGTGGGTTTAGATCAAAACATTGTTTAGGGATAGCTAACTTTTGGCTCTCTTGGAATAAAGGCTGTAAGTAAAACTCAAGCTCAGCAGCGATACATGGAAAATAATCTAACTGATGTAACTGATTCAGCAATTTATTTAAAATATTGCGCGGTTCATAACGACAATCTTGTACATTATTTTCTTTCATCGTTAAAAGTAACTGGGCATTGATATGTGGATCTATGGGATTGGGATGTAATGACCCCAACACAGGTACACATAAATAATCTGGTTCACCGACAAATTTGCCTAGTCCAGTTTCCTCAACAACATTTCCATCCAAACTCATGGCGTAAATAGACAGCGGTAGATAACAACCCTTATCTAAGCTTTTGAGACAACTGATATCTATCCTTTTGCCTCGTAAATGCCCATTGAGATCATAAAGGAAAATATCGATGTGCTTAGTATTAGGATAAGTATCTAAATAGCTATCCACTTCATTGAGGAAGCTGTGATTATGAATGGAGTCATTAACCCTAGTGCGTGCAACTAAGGGTTGAAGATTATTATTAATTTTAGTCGCAGAATTTATCTCAGCTAATGCTGCACTCATGGCTATAGACCTAAGTTATTTCGATCTATTCAGCTTAGTGAATGCAACAAAAGTTGTAACGTAAAGACTTTATAAATTATTTTACCTATCCAGTAAAAAAATCATAAATTCAAAAAGGTAAAATGAATATTAAATCGCATTTTCTATTTAATCAAACAACTGCTGTAGCCTCATTCGTCTTATACGCAAGCTCATTTTTTTCAACATATAGTTGCTAAAAACAACCAGTAAAAAGCCGATTAAAAACGAACCAACCACATCAAATGGAAAATGAACTCCGACATAAATTCTAGATAAACCAACAACCAGACTGACGAACAAGCCAATAATTCCAATTGTCTTAAATCCAGCAAGTAGATAAGCAAATGCAATAATGACAACGGTTAGCGTATGCTGACTAGGAAAAGATGAACTCAGACCATGCCCAATCAACTTATGTCCCAAATCCAACTGAAATGGACGAGGATGATGATAAAAATATTCGATTAAGTCACTTAATATCAAAGAGATAAGCACTATAAATAAGGTTTTAGCAAAGATTAGATGATGTGTTTTCCATTTTAGAACCAACATCAGAACCAGCAAACTGATAAAAACAGTATTTAGATCATCCGCTAAAAAAACTGCGATCTTGTCTATGATAGGGAATTGGGTCGCTAGTGAATTGATACTATGAAACAAATAAATATTTGTTTCCTCAAAGATCATATTATGTTTATCCACGGTCTTGATATCTATCACAAAGAAACTCGTTTTAATGTAGGCAAGTAAGATGAAAGAATGATGAAATCATTATACTTTACTATTCACATTATTATTGATATCAAAAACTTACTTTTGTAACTGAGAATTATTCTTGCAAATAGAAACATTTAGAACTATTTGCAAGAATGTCTTATCGATTTAAAATTTAAATTCTAAGCCAGTACCCACAACAGGTTGCTTATCCTTAGCATCAGCCTGTTCAAAAGTTGAATAACCTGTATATCCGTAGACTTTAACTTGTTTGTTGAAAGCATAATCTAAACCCAACAATATTTGCTGAGCATCCAAATCTGCCTGTTCTGTTTTAAATGAAGTCGAATTCTGACTGTACTGAGCTTTGACTGTCCAATTGGCATAATTTGGTACTTTGTACTCAGCACCAATCAACCAACCATTAGAATCATCAATATTTGCAGCAGCTTCATCATTTCCAAGTTTATTTTCAACCTCAGAAGTTTGATAAAGCGCTTTGATCATCAATCCCTCAACAGGTGTGATTCGACCAATCAATCGCAATGTATTTGCCGCTGCAAAAACCTCATCTACATTGGTTTCTGTATCTTTTGCATTTAATAAACCGTGTCCCAAAAAATCACTTGGAATAGCTTTGTCATAACCAACGCCAAGTAAAAATAAAGGATGGCTATAACTCAAAGAAGCAGACCATGCATCCCCTAATCCACGTCCAGCCGTATTTACACCACCGCGTTTATCATCTTCAATACCTCGACTCTCGCCAGTAGCCAACAAAACACTGGCTTCAATATTACCGCCTTGAAAAGCAAGCTCTGGAGAGTCGTACACCAGCACATTATTGACACGATTTTCGCCTGTCATAATGCCTGTGATATCGGCTTTATTACTTATGTAGTTATTAAAACTATCGACAGGACTAGATAACTCTTTGAGCGGAGTATTATGCTTACCGACTTTAATAGTTCCTAAACGCTGATCTTTTAAACCAATATAACGATTTCTTTGAGACCAATCAGTCTTGTCGCCATCAGCATAAAATGCCCACTCTGCTAAATAGACAGCGCTCAAACGATCAGATAATTTTTCTTCGCCTTTAATGCCTAAAAATGAACTATTGCTATTAATTTTCCATACATCGCGATCAGATGAGTTAGCATTATTTTCTGGTAAATAATCTAAACTTGCATCTATCTCACCATAGAGTTTTGGTGCTGCAAATGTTGAACTAGTGACAACACTTAAGATCGCTACACATACAATTTTCATCTTCATTCTAGTCATCCTAACCATCTAAAAAATACAAAAAGAACCCATATTTCGCTGATATCAGCAAAATTATGATTTAAAAAAGAATTGTGAGTACTTGAGAAAACTCATGTATTTCAATCTACACATGAGTTTTCCGAGAATTTAATTACATATGATAAAAAGGGAAAACACCGAAAATCAAAGCACTACCCATCAATACGCAACAGGTAATAAATGCCCATTTCAAAGTGAATTTTTGATGATCTGCCAATTCTACAGCCGCTAAACCACACAACAAATAAGTTGAAGGAACAAGTGGTGATAATAAGTGTATCGGCTGACCAATAATCGATGCGCGCGCAATCTCAACAGGTGGAATACCATAATGCGAAGCCGCTTCAGCTAAAATCGGTAACACACCGAAGTAAAAAGCATCATTCGACATAAAAAATGTGAGTGGCATACTCAATACACCTGTAATCGGTGCAAGATAAGGTCCCATACTTGGTGGAATAATCGCGACGAAGCCTTTCGACATCGCTTCAACCATACCTGTACCCGATAAGATGCCCGTAAATACGCCCGCTGCAAAAATCACACCCACGACTGCAAGCACACTGTCTGCATGCATCGCGATACGTTTTTTCTGCATATTTACGCATGGATAATTCACAACTAAAGCAATACAGAAACCAAGCATGAATAAGATCGACATCGGTAAAATCCCTTTCACCAAAGATGCCATCAACAACAAGGTTAAAATACCGTTGAACCAGCGTAAATGTGGACGTTGCGCATCAGGGTCTTTTGAGATCGAGATATCATCAGCATGACTAATATCTACCAGCTCAATAACACCTAAACGTTTACGTTCGTACATACCATACAGATAAGCCAAGAAAAATAGCCAAGCAGCCGCAACGATCATCGAGGGAATCATTGGAATGAATACTTCACTTGCATCCACTTGCAGCGCGCTTGCGGCACGTGCTGTTGGACCACCCCACGGCGTAAGATTCATAACTCCACTACACAACAACATCAAACAAGTCATAATGAGTGGATTCATGCCGACCCGTTTATACAGTGGCATCATGGCTGCAACACAGATCATGTAGGTCGTGGAACCATCACCATCTAAGGAAACCAATAAGGTTAGAAAAACAGTTCCTAGGGTAATTTTGAGTGGATCACCTTTGACTTTCTTCAGAATCCATCTAACCGATGGGTCAAACAACCCTGTATCAATCATCAATGCAAAATAAAGGATTGCAAAAAGAAGCATTACGCCCGTTGGTGCAAGTTTTTTAATACCATCTAACATGGTATTGCCGAGCTCGGCTAATTGAATATGACTAAGACTTTCAAAATAAAAACCTAATCCCCATGCAATAATTGCAAATAAGAATGGGATTAAAATTAATGCAACTAACGCACTAAGACATTTTGACATGATCAAATACATAAAGCTCATGATCATGCTAATACCTAAAAAAGTAAGCATTTTAAGCAATCCTTAGCATAATTAATATTGTGACTGGTTATCTCCTAACCCAGCCGAGATTCTATGCGATAGAAATCAAAATAATTCATTTAATTTTATTATAACAATCAACAAATACATTCACATGAAAAATAAACAAAAAACATATAATATCAACAATCAAAAACAAGTTATTGATTTTAATGCTTTTATACAAAAACAAATACAACCAAATGATAAAAAGTTGGTAAAAATAATATTTAAAAATACTATATATTTACCACACCTATGCAATATAATAGTGCAAATATTGGTTATTTTTTAACTATTTTATTAATATAACAATTAAAATAAATAAACCTAATTAGAAGAACACATATAATGAATAAATAACACCCAACTGAGACCAGATTAATATTCAAAACAATTATTTTATTTAACACCCGAATAAAGAATAAAAATCCAAAAAAGATTTATTTATTAAAAATCTATTTTTTATAATAAAAATATTATTTAAAACAATCCTCAAAAAACATTCTAACGAATAACATTACAATCAAAAAAAGAATACTATCTAAAATCATAATTTTAATTATAATCATAGATAGTTTGATCCTAAACGATATAAAACAAAGACATAACGCATGGAAGGAACAAAAAATGAATCTTTATGAATCTCAGGGACACCGCGATACTGCCCATGAGCAACTTTTTAACATCTTCAACCAACAACGTTCCGCATTTAATGCTCTTCCATATCCCGATTTAGATTCAAGACGTAGCAAACTATTTAAGCTTAAAAAGCAAATTATTCGTTATCAAGATATCATCGCCGAAGCCATTAATACTGACTTTAGTTCTCGATCAATCGATGAATCTAAACTGCTCGATTTACTTGGTTCTGTTCTAGAGGCTGAACATGCGATCCGCCATCTAAGAAAATGGATGCGTCCAAGCAAACGAAGTACTGAATTACTTTTTTTATCAAATCGACTAAGAGTCCAATACCAACCTAAAGGTGTGGTCGGTGTTGTTGTACCTTGGAATTTCCCTGTTTACTTGGCTTTAGGACCATTGGTGGCAGCCTTGGCTGCTGGCAATCGGGTCATGATCAAATTACCTGAAATCACACCTGCGACCAATGCTGTTATGAAACGCATGCTTGCTGAAGTTTTTAGTGAAGATGAAGTCGCTATTTTTGGCGAGGAAATTACCGATCCTTCGCTATTCACGACCCTGCCTTTCAATCATATCGTTTTCACAGGGTCACCCGCGATCGGTCGTGTGGTAATGCGTGCTGCGGCAGAGAATTTGACCCCAGTCACCTTAGAACTAGGCGGTAAATCACCAGCTTTAGTGAGTCGTCATTATCCATTAGCTGATGCTGCCATGCGTATCCTGCATGGGAAAGCGACCAACTGTGGGCAAATTTGTGTAGCACCAGATTATGCACTTGTTCCAAAAGAAAAAGTAATTCCGTTTGCTGAACAATGTAAATCACATTTTACATCTATGTATGGCAACACAATTGATGAAAATAGCAATTACACCTCCATCGTCAATGATCGTCACTTAAAACGATTGCTGGAGATACTTGAGGATGCAAAGGCTAAAGGTGCTGAGGTTATTGCATGTGGAGAATATCATCCAGAACGTGATGCTCGTCGTATGCCTGTGCATCTTGTATTGAATTGCACAGCAGATATGCGCATTCTCAAGGAAGAATTATTTGGTCCCATCCTACCAGTCGTTGCATACAATACGATTGATGATGCGATTACCTACATCAAAGTGGGTGAACGCCCATTAGCACTGTATTGCTTTACCCATGATGCCAATGAACGTGACTATATTTTAAAACAAACTCATTCAGGTGGTGTGACGATCAATGATTGGGGTTGGCATGTAGTCAACCATGATGCTCCTTTTGGTGGTATCGGTAACTCAGGTATGGGAACTTATCATGGTGTTGAAGGTTTCCGAGAGCTTTCGCATGCAAAAACTATTTTTACCCGTCAGCGCTTTTTCCCAACCCAATTATTCTATCCACCCTACGGAACTTGGGTACAAAAACTCGCTTTGCATTTCTTTTTGAAAAAGGGCGATCCAAATCTCAAATAAAATTGAAAAAAAAGAGTTTAAAACTCTCTTTTTTTTAAGTGAATAAACAGGTTATTTCCTTAGTTTGGATCTAAAAAACGTAATCCAACACCTGCAATTGTAAAAATATAAGATGGCGTGAGTGCTGAATCACCTATCTTAGTACGCAATTTTTTAACTAAAATTCGGAGATAGTGAGTATCCTCTTCGTGGCTGACACCCCATAGCTCAGCCATGATTTGTTTTTGGGTAACAATCTTTCCTTGGTGGCGAATCAGTAATGCTAAAAGCTGTATTTCTTTTGGGGCTTAGGAAGTTAAAGAGGATTGTTACGGAGTAATTTAAGCAAATCGAGATATAAATTACCGTTCCGATGATTGAAGCGATACTCCGTTTCT
>NZ_JAKTID010000007.1:0-14094 GCF_027854795.1 Acinetobacter sp. AOR34_HL
TCAGTCGCACGATCTTTATACTTCAATGCTGTCACTTGTGAACCATCACCAACCACTTCAGTACTTAAAGCATTGGTAATAACTGTGGTATTCGGTAAGCTATTTAACTTGTCCTGTAAGACTTGGTCAGCACGAAGTTTGGTATCAAACTCAACCAAAGTCACATGCTCAACAATCCCTGCTAAATCAATCGCAGCTTCTACACCCGAGTTACCTCCACCAATCACTGCAACTCGTTTACCTTTAAATAATGGACCATCACAGTGTGGGCAGTACGCAACACCACGTGTACGGTATTCAGCTTCACCTGGAACATTCATTTCTCTCCAACGAGCACCTGTTGAAAGAATGATGGTCTTAGACTCAAGCTTAGCACCATTTTCTAGTTCAACTTCAACCAAACCATTGGCCGTTTGGTCTGCGCCTGTGATTTTGCTGACTCTTTGTAAGTTCATGATGTCCACGCCGTATTCACGAACATGCGCTTCCATATCTTGAGCAAACTTAGGACCAACTGTTTTTTGGATCGTGGTAAAGTTTTCAATATCCATGGTATCCATGACTTGACCGCCAAAACGTTCAGCCACAATCCCTGTTTTGATCCCTTTACGCGCTGCATAGATCGCTGCTGTACCACCTGCAGGACCACCACCAATCACCAATACATCAAAAGCATCTTTCGCATTGAGAAGTGCTGCATCTTTTTCCGCTGAGTTGCTATCTAACTTCGCGATGATTTCTTCCAAAGTCATACGACCCTGACCAATATGTTGATTATCTTGGAACAACATTGGGACTGCTAAGATTTTGCGTTCTTCAACTTCTTCTTGGAAGAAACCACCATCAATCATGGTCGCAGTTGCATCGGGGTTATAGATCGCAATCAAGTTCAACGCTTGAACTACATCTGGACAGTTGTGACAACTCAAAGATACAAACACATCAAAGTTTGATTTTAAGTTCAAACCTTTAATCTGATTTAACACCTCATCAGATACCTTCGGTGCATAACCTGAAACTTGTAACAATGCCAAGATCAAAGAGGTGAACTCATGTCCCATTGGTAGACCAGCGAAGAACACACGAGGTTGCTCACCTGCTTTAGCCACACCGAAACTAGGACGGCGAGCGTTTGAACCGTCAAAACGCGCCGTAACTTGATCAGAAAGTTCAGCAATTTCAGTCACGAGTTCTTTGATTTTTGCAGCTTTATCGGATTCATCTAAAGCAGCCACTAACTCGATTGGACTTTCTAAACGTTCTAAGTAAGCTTTTAATTGAGTTTTAATATTTTGATCTAACATGTCTTTCTCCAAATTCTAAGCAGTTCAAATCAGCTAAATTCATTCAATGAAGCTATAGTACGCAAAACTAATAAATAGGTAAAACAGTATGTTTTTATGGGTTTGATCGGATTTTTGAATTTAAGATAAAATAAACATTTTGAAGATTTTTATACCTAAAAATTTGAATATATTCAAACTTGTTATATAACTGCAATTATTTCATGGCATAGCCTAAAGGAAAAATAGCATGGCATTACAACGTGGCATCTACCAACACTATAAAGGGCAACTTTATCAGGTTTTCAACGTAGCGCGTCATAGCGAAACCGAAGAAGAATTGGTGGTGTATCAATGCTTATATGGAGATTACTCGATGTGGGTACGTCCACTCAGTATGTTTACCGAAACAGTTCAGCTTGAAGATGGACAGGTGATTCCACGTTTCAAATTGATACAGATCACTTAATTGTTTTATTAGGTCTTGCATCGCGATAGGCGATAGTGTTGTGGGCTACATCCCATCATTTTATTAAATGCACGGGTGAAGTTTGCAGGGTTGGAATAACCCAGTTCATAGGCAATATGGGTGATGGTAAAGGTTGAATTTTGTAGAAGGTCGATAGCTCGTTCAATGCTGATCTGCTGTTTTAAGACCTGAAACTCGACACCCTGTTGCTGTAAATAGCGTTGCAGGGTTTTGGTAGAAATATTTAGAACTTGAGCGCATTCAGTTAATGTTGGAATCTGATGGGCTTGTCTTAACATCATGCTGACCCATTCAACAATTTCACCTTGATGATAAATTTTTTGAATCTGTTCCTGACAACGTTGTTCTACAACTTTTAAGCTATGTGCATCTGCTAAAGGCAAGGGAAGTGCTAATTGCTGCTGATCAAGTACAACTCTGATCCCTGTAAACCAAGTGTAATTGAAATGAAACTGAGCTTTGACAAGGTGTATGTATCTATCACTGTAGGCAGGCTCAGGAATACTTAAATAAATTTGATAGCGTTGTAATTGCTGACCTGCAAGCTCAAATAGACTGTAATAAAATCCGACTGCAATTGCTTCGATATGGAAGCTTAAACAACGTTTATTCATCTGCAAGATGGGTTCAAATAATAATTCGACCTTTTGCTGCGCTTGTGAAAACTGAATGGAAAGCTTAAAGCTCGGCATAATCAGCTTGAAATATTGTGCAATTAATTTTAATGCATGATCCAGATTGGGACTGGTCATAAGTGCATAACCGACCAAGCTATGTGAACTTAGTTTCAAATTTCTGCCTAACTGAAAGGCTAAATCTTCTGTATTCGGTAAACTTAATCCTAACTCAATAAATTGTTCGATTTGCTGAATTGATAAAAACTCAGTTTGTGATAATTGATCCTTAAATTGGTTTAAAACTGAATTATCGTATTGATTGGTACTGATCAATATCTCAATCAAACGTAAATAATAGCGAGCTGGAATAACAGGGATTTGTTGTTTATGCACAATAAATCTCCACTAAAGTCTTAAAATGATAATATGAAGTCTTAAAATGATAATATAGCAACTGTTCAGAAGAACACAATCAATTCAAGCAAAACATTAAACGCTTGATTGAGGAGTTTAGAATGAATATGCATGCGCAATTAGATGTAGAACAAACAACTACACCATTTAAGGATAAAAAGCGTCATTTGTGGTTACTTGGTCTTGCAGTACCTGCTATCGCGATGAGTGGACTTGCTGGCTATCAATTTGGACCTAAAAAATCGAAAAAGTTTTTTGCCTCATTTGGACCATTATTTATCCATGGTGTGATCCCAACTCTAGACAAATTAATTGGTGAGGATACTGAAAATCCACCACTAGATGCGATTGCGGACTTAGAAGCTGACCCATATTACTCTCGCATTGTGAAGCTTTTTATACCACTCCAATATGCAACTAACGTTTATGGAGCCTACTTAGCAAGTCGAAAAGGCACATCTGTAGCTGATCAAGTTCTATTAGGAACTTTAGTTGGTATGGTGAATGGTATTGCAATTAATACTGCACATGAATTAAGCCATAAAAATGGTCGTTTAGAACATTATTTATCACATCTTGCATTAGCGCCATCAGGGTATAACCACTTCAGAATTGAACATCCATATGGGCATCATCGTCGAGTAGCAACGCCTGAAGATCCTGCATCATCACGTTTGGGTGAGACCTTTTGGAAGTTCTTACCACGTACAGTAATTGGAAGTTTTAAATCTGCAATTGAGATAGAAAAGAAACGTTTAGAACGCAAAAAACTACCATTTTTCTGCAAGGAAAATGAACTGATTCATGGTTGGGCCATGTCAGCAATTTATCATGGCTTGATGTTTAAGAAATTTGGTATGCGTTCAGTTCCATTTCAACTCACTCAAGCTACATATGCGGTGACTCTATTTGAAGCCGTTAACTATATTGAACATTATGGTTTAAAACGTGAGAAGAAAGAAAATGGGCAGTATGAGCGTACTTTACCTGAGCATAGTTGGAACAATAACAATGTAGTGACTAACTTGTTTTTGTATCAATTACAGCGCCACTCAGATCATCATGCAAATCCAACACGTAGCTTTCAAACTCTACGTCATTTTGAAAATGCACCACAGTTACCAGCGGGCTATGGAGCGATGATTTTACCAGCCTTTATTCCTTCATGGTGGTCAAAAATTATGGATAATCGAGTAGTAGAGCATTACAAAGGCAATATGGAGAAAATTAATATTCATCCAGACGCAAAAGAAAAAATATTAGAGAAGTATGCTGAACAAGTTGAAGTCGAAGCTGCTTAACAAATTTAAGAAAAAACCAGCCTTAACATAGGCTGGTTTTTTATTTAAGAGGCTAAAAGATAAAGTCGTTTAAAATGAAGATCAAACTCAAGGTATTTATGGACAAAAGCAGTCTTATCAGTTGTGCGTAGCAAATTGTCATACACAAATTCTGGAACAGGGTGATAAAGCTCGGCTGTGCCATTGCTGTATAAAATTTTTAAGTAGCGTGAAGAAATATCATATTTCCAAGAGGTTACAACAACAGTTTTTTCCATATATTTGCCCCCATTTTAGTTTGATCATTTAGTACATACGAAAAACTCTTTATGTTTCATAATTTGACATTACTCCATGTAAAGCAGGCTGACAATTGATAAATGAATTTCGTTATAAATTTATAAGTATAAGAATTGTAAAAAATTTACTATTGAATTGAGATCGATGTATCGCAAAAAAAGTGAGCAAATGACAAATAAAAAGAAACCACTCTTTTAGAGTGGTTTCTTTTCAACATTGTTAAATCTAAAAATTAGATTTTACCCACTAGGTCAATCGATGGAGCAAGAGTCGCTTCACCTTCTTTCCATTTAGCAGGGCAAACTTCGCCTGGGTGGCTTGCTACGAATTGAGCAGCTTTAAGCTTACGTAAAGTTTCTGAAACATCACGTGCAATTGCATTGTCATGAATTTCAGCAGTTTTAATTACGCCTTCTGGGTTGATGATGAACGTACCACGTAAAGCTAAACCAGCTTCTTCGATATGCACATCAAAAGCACGTGTTAATTGATGTGTAGGATCGCCAACTAATGGGAATTGAGCTTTACCTACAGCAGGAGAAGTTTCGTGCCATACTTTATGAGAGAAGTGAGTGTCAGTTGTTACGATATAAACTTCTGCACCAGCTTTTTTGAACTCTTCATAGTTTTCAGCAGCATCTTCAACTTCTGTTGGGCAGTTAAATGTGAATGCAGCTGGCATAAAAATAAGAACAGACCATTTGCCTTTAAGATCAGCATCAGTTACTTGAATGAATTCACCGTTGCGGAATGCATCAGCTTTAAATGGTTTAACTTCAGTATTAATCAAGCTCATCATTGTCTCCATGATTGAGGTTTATCTTTAAACTTGTTTGCGAGGTCTAGAATAAATAATTTCTAGTTATTGGGGAAATAGTATTTTTACATGACTAAAATCGGAAAATTAAATGATCCGAGATCGATAGCTTTCACCCAAAAAAAGATATTTCCATTTGACTCCATTCACATGAAGCAAAAATGACAAATATCGAAAATGATCGTGCTCTACAACATGAAGCCGATCGCCTTAAAATTCAAGGGTAAAATTGAAAAAAATAAAATTATATAAAAAACCATAATCTGCACGAAGTTCATGCATGTTGGAGATATTATTGTTTATGCTTAAATATTGGTCCAAATGTTTCTTGTTTCAAATGTTTGGGATGTTTAGAATTTGAGATAGGGTAGAAATACTGTGAAGTATTAAGCAGGATTAAAGTTAACAGCGAGCGAGATTACTCGTATTCAAAGAGAATTAATACAACAAATGACAGATCAATTGAGAGAAAAATTTGAGAATCTTGAACTCAATGCGGGTTTAGGCAAGATTAGTGCTTTTATATCTATGTCTGTAGGATTATTAAGCATTTTCAGTGCTTTATGCTTTTTATTTCCTTCAGTTCTCACCATGCCAGAACTACGTCCGCTATACGTTAAACATTATGATGCTTTTTATTTTAGTTTGATGATCGCGATTGTACTTAGTGTCGGTTTTGGTGCTTTTAGTGCGATTTTTAGACAAAATCGATATGGGTTTTATGGTTTGTGTTTCGCTTTAGTTGCGGCTGTTTTGGGATGTGGGTTAATCAAAGCTCCAACATTGCCGAACATTCCTTTCTATGCAGGTATTGACTATTTCGTACTAACACTTGTGATCTTGGCTTTAGTTTTTATTCCTTTAGAAGGTTTTTTTGCTAAAAATCCCCATCAAAAAATACTTAGAGTGGGATGGGTGACGGATATGAAATATTTCATGTTCAGTCACATTGGAATTCAACTCTTTACCTTTCTAACAGTCATGCCGATTCAGTATTGGATTACTCATCTTCCGAATAATCCAATCGTTCCTTTTGTACAAGCACAGCCGATTTGGTTGCAATTTATAGAGTTGTTGATTGTTGTTGATTTCGTTGTGTATTGGTTGCATCGCGCGATGCACGAGGTGAATTTCTTGTGGCGTTTTCATGCGATCCATCATTCAACGGAACATATGGATTGGTTAGCATCTTCACGTTTACATATTGTCGAAGTATTGATGACGCGATTTATTGCAACCTTACCGATATTTTTATTAGGTTTTCATACCTCAGCCGTTTTTGCTTATCTCGTATTTATTTCTTTTCATGCGATATTCATCCACTCAAATGTACGTTTTAGATTTCCGTATTTACGCTGGCTGATAGCTACCCCTGAGTTTCATCATTGGCATCACTCTTCAGAGAAACCTGCGATTGATAAAAACTATGCGGCATTTATCCCATTGTATGATGTCATTTTTAAAACAGTGTATATGCCAAACCATTTGGCAAGTGTATATGGAACTGTGGGGTATAAGATCCCCAATAGTTTTGTAAAGCAATTTGCGTGGCCATTTAAAAAATACGTCAAACAGTTACGTAATCGTTTTGATCATTCATCTAAATCATAAAAACCAAACTAGAACTACAGCAATATCATCAATAGATTTCTGTAGTTCCTTTGCATAGCAAGATTTTAAGGCGTAAAATAGCCGATTATTTAATTTTCAGGAAAGCTGTTCAGTGCAGAGTCATTTAAATGTAGATCAATTGGTTATGGCACGTGACCGTCACCGTTTAAATCGACTGCGCAAAGATAAAAAAACAGAAACAGCAGAAATCGAAAAACTATTTGAACAATCAAACCAAAAGGTAAAACAGCGTTTAGCTCGCTTGCCTAAGATCAAACTCAACCAAGATTTGCCTGTTACGCAATACGCCGATCGTTTGATCGAGGCTATTCAAAAGCATCAGGTGATTATTGTTGCAGGTGAAACAGGCTCTGGTAAAACCACACAGCTTCCTCAAATCGCAATGCTTGCAGGTCGTGGACTTACTGGCATGATTGGACATACACAACCACGTCGTTTGGCTGCACGAAGCGTTTCGCAACGTATTGCGGAAGAAGTTGGTGAAAAGCTTGGCGAGTCAATTGGTTTTAAAGTTCGCTTTAATGAGCAAGGTTCTCAAGACTCGATCGTTCGGTTGATGACGGACGGTATTCTGTTAGCTGAATTGACTAATGATCGATTCTTATCAAAATACGACACCATTATCATTGATGAAGCGCATGAACGCTCTCTCAATATCGACTTTATCATGGGCTATCTGAAGCAATTATTGCCGAAGCGTCCTGATTTAAAAGTGATTGTTACGTCTGCAACCTTAGATGTAAATCGGTTCAGTCAATATTTTAATAATGCACCAATTTTTAAAGTCGAAGGTCGCAGTTACCCTGTTGAAGTTCGTTATCGTCCTATTTCTGAATTGAGTATTGCTGGTAGTGATGATGATGAGTTCGATGATTTTGAGGAAAATCTACCTAGAGCCGTTGTTCAAGCTGTTGAAGAGTGTTTTGCTGATGCTGAAGCAAAAGGTCATCCTGAACATGCTGATATTCTAATTTTTGCCAGTACAGAGCAAGAAATTCGAGAATTACAAGAAACATTGCAGAAATATGGACCACGTCATACAGAGGTATTACCTCTATATGCACGACTAGCTCTCGCTGAACAACAAAAAATCTTTAATCCTGGTGGTAAAGGTCGCCGCATCATTATTGCCACGAACGTAGCAGAAACGGCATTGACCGTTCCAAATATCCGCTATGTGATTGATAGTGGATTTGCACGTATCTCACGTTATAACTATCGATCGCGTGTTCAGCGTTTGCCAATTGAAGCGATTTCACAAGCAGCAGCCAATCAACGTAAAGGGCGTTGTGGTCGTATAGCAGCGGGTGTGTGCATTCGTCTATATAGCGAAGAAGACTTTTTAAGTCGTCCTGAGTTTACCGAACCAGAGATCAAACGGACGAACTTGGCTTCTGTAATTTTACAAATGCAAAGTCTTGGTTTAGGTAGTTTAGAAGATTTTGACTTTATTGAGCCACCTGATTTTCGTTTGGTAAATGACGGTCGTAAGTTGCTTATTGAATTGGGTGCCTTGAACGAACGCAAGAATGATCTGACTAAAGTTGGTCAAATGATGGCACGTATGCCGATTGATCCTCGTTTAGCACGTATGATTATCGGTGGAGCACATTTTGGGGTACTTAAAGAAACCTTGATTATTGTTAGTGCTTTAGCGATTCAAGACCCTCGTGAGAGACCAGCAGATAAACAAATGCAGGCAGATCAAAAGCATGCTTTATTTAAAGAAGCTGATTCTGACTTTTTGTTCTATTTAAAATTATGGAATACATTGCAAACAAGCCCTGATGCTCAATCTGAAAATAAACGCCGTCAGTTTGCACGCCAACATTTTCTGAGTTGGTTACGTTTGCGTGAGTGGAAACAAACACATCAACAATTAGTAGAGTTGGCAGAAGGTTTAAAACTTAGTTTTAATGAAAAGGGTGCAAATTATGAAAATTTACATCGAGCTTTATTAACTGGTTTACTTTCATTTATTGCCAACAAAACTGATGAACGTAATACCTTTATGGCTGTTCGTCAGCAAAAAGCCAAAGTTTTCCCAGCCAGCACATTGCATAAAACCAATACAGCGTGGGTTATGGCATTTGAGATGGTAGAAACATCCCAAGTTTATCTGCGTACTTTGGCGAAAATAGATCCTGAATGGATATTGTTAGCTGCTCGAGACCTATTGAAATATCACTATTTTGAACCACATTGGTCAAAAAAAGGTGGCATAGTAAATGCCTATGCTCAAATTTCCTTATTTGGTTTGATTATCGAACCTAAACGTTTAGTGAACTTTGAGAAAGTTGATCAGGCAGCTGCACATGAAATCTTTCTGCGTGATGCGCTCACGACTGGCAATTTAGGCATTACCCCTGCATTTTTAAAACATAACTTGCTTAAACTTGAAGAAGTGGAGCGAGTTGAGGATAAATTACGCCGCCGTGATTTAGTGGTCGATGAAGAAACGATTTATCAATTTTATGCAGAACGTGTACCAGTTGAAGTGGCGAGTCGACATAGTTTTGAAGATTGGCGAGCGACCGTAGAAGCAAAAAATCCTCGTTATTTGTTTGTTGAGGATGACGCACTCTGGATGAGTGATCGTCCAACTACGCAACAATTTCCAGATTATTTGCACAATGGGCAATTACGTTTAGCAGCAAGTTATCGTTTTGATCCAAGTCATGATGAAGATGGGGCTACGGTTAAAATTCCTGTGCAAGCATTGCCTCAAGTGGATGAAAAGCAATGGTCATGGGGAATACCTGGCTGGCGGCAAGATTTGATCGAGGCTTTATTAAAAGCACTACCTAAAGATAAACGCCGCAATTTAGTTCCAATTCCTGATACAGCCAAAAAGTTAATGCAGGGTGTCGATGCTGTTCATTTACGTGAGCATCTATTTAACTATCTCGCTTTTGCTCTACGTGGAGAGCAGATTACTGAAAAAGATTTCTCGTTTGAACGTATCGATCAATACCTTGTTCCTTTTATCAAAGTGATTGATGAAAAAGGAAAATTAATTGCACAAGGTCGTGACTTAGATGAATTAAAGGCGAGATGCCGAGTTGAAACTCATCGTCCAGTAAAACAACAGCAAGGCGAGTTCCAAGCCTTCCCTGAGAGCTTTATCTTTGAAGCTTCTCAAAAGGTTACAGGAGTGATAGTTAAACAGTATCAAGCGCTTGTTCCCACAAAGATATTTTTTGCACTTGAAGCAAAAGATGAATCAGGTGTGGTTGTACAAACGTTTAATGATCAGCAAGAAGCCATCAAACAGCATCGTGAAGGTGTCATTCGTCTGATTCATATGCAGCTTGGAGATTTGATTCGCCAACTGAAAAAGCAGATTTCTAAACCTTTGGCTTTGGCATATTCTCCATTGGGTGAGCGCGCTAAACTCGAACAAATGTTGGTTTATGCAACCCTACAAGTATCAATCCAACAACTTCCACAAAATGCTGAAGAATTTAATACCTTAGCACTTGATGTAAAAAAACACTTTTTGAGCAATGGTCAAAAAGTACTAACGGACATCACTGAAATTTTTACCCAATGGCAGCAAGTTCGTCGTGAGTTGTTGGTTTTAGATCAAGATATATTCGGTCGTAGTATTGACGATATAGAGGATCAGTTGGATTTAATGTCATTGGCGGACTTTGTTTATAGCAAACCAAGTGAGATTTGGCAGGAATATCCACGTTATTTAAAAGCATTGCTATTGCGTTTAGATCGTTTGCCAAATAATCTACAACGTGACCTTGCTGCAATTGATGATGTCGATCCATGGATGGACAAAGTATTTAAGTTTAAAAATGATCCTAAAATCAAAGAAATGTATTTGATGTTAGAGGAATTGAGAATTTCCTTGTTTTCTCAACCAATGAAAACAAAGATGCCAATTTCACCAACTAGATTACAAAAACTATGGGATCGATTAGCAATCGGTTAAACTGAGCAATAATGAAAGTTAGAACCATTCTTTACAGGAGTTTTACATGGGCATCCGTATAACAGGTACAGGTTTGTTTCACCCAACTGAAACAATTTCTAATGAAGAGTTGGTTGAAAGTTTAAATGCTTATGTAGAACAATTTAATCAACAAAATGCTGACAAAATTGCAGCAGGTGAGATCGAAGCTCTACGTGGTTCAAGTCCTGAGTTTATTGAAAAAGCATCTGGTATTAAAAGCCGTTACGTGGTTGAGAAGTCAGGTATTTTAGATCCAACACGTTTACGTCCGCGCTTACAAGAACGTAGTAATGATGAACTTTCGCTCCAAGCCGAGTGGGGGGTAATTGCTGCTAAACAAGCGATGGAAAATGCAGGTGTTACTGCTGAAGATATCGATGTTGTGATTTTGGCATGCTCAAATATGCAACGTGCTTATCCTGCTGTTGCGATTGAAATTCAGTCGGCATTAGGTATTAAAGGCTATGCTTATGATATGAATGTCGCGTGTTCAGCTGCAACATTTGGTTTAAAGCAAGCTTATGACGCTGTGAAATGTGGTGCTCGCCGTGTTTTACTTTTGAATGTTGAAATTACCTCAGGTCACTTGGATTATCGTACACGTGATGCGCACTTTATTTTTGGTGACGTTGCAACTGCTTCTATTATCGAAGAAACTGAAACCAAATCAGGTTATGAAATCTTAGATATTCATTTGTTTACCCAATTTTCAAATAACATCCGCAATAACTTTGGTTTCTTAAACCGTAGTGAAGATGCGGTTGTTGATGACAAATTGTTCCGTCAAGATGGGCGCAAAGTGTTTAAAGAAGTTTGTCCACTTGTCGCAAAAATCATTACAGCACAGTTGGAAAAATTACAATTAACACCTGAACAAGTTAAACGCTTCTGGTTGCATCAAGCGAATGCTAATATGAATGAGTTAATTTTAAAACTCGTTGTTGGTAAGGATGCTGATTTAGATCGTGCACCAATTATTTTGGATGAGTTTGCTAACACTTCTTCTGCGGGCGTAATTATTGCAATGCACCGTACAGGCGAGCAGGTAAATAATGGTGAATATGCTGTAATTTCATCATTTGGCGCAGGATATTCGGTTGGTTCGATTATCGTACAAAAACATATTGCTTAAATTTTATAGGCAAAAATAAAAAACCGCATCAATGATGCGGTTTTTTTGATTTCAGCTTATTTAAGTAAGATCGCTAGGTCGATGACTTGTGGAGTGGTGTTACCACCAATAGTTGAAGCTGCTAAATTTGGTGTTCCATCTACACTGATAGCTAAACGTGCTCTAGGTGTTGTAATTGTTGTATCGCTATTTAAGTCGACTCGATAAAGTACAGATGGTCCAGTTTCACCTGCCACAGTCGCTAAAGCTAAGCCATTGTCACCACCAGCAATATCAAAGCCATTGTCTATACCTAAGTTGATTCCTAAATTACCGATCAGGTTTAATGTACCTTCGTTTGGTGGATTCTGTTTAGTGAGAGTTTTGCCTGTTTGATCAAGATCAAATAGTTCAGTAGCTAACATCGCAATAGGTGTTGCGAAACTATTGGTATATGCAGCTGCCGTAACTTTAGCCTCAGAAATTCCGTTAATATCGCCATCTTTTATAGTATCGCCAGTATCGACGTTAATTCTTAAGTTCTGGCCAGTATTACTGATTACGCGGAGTCGATCTGCTAAAGGGTTGAAATCAACTGCGAAACTTGTACCATCTAGATTTGTGAAAGTACTACTGGTAGCTGGTTTGAGTGCTGTGATGAGGCTTGCTAAACCCGTGTCTGTATTGATCGTATACAAATTCCCTTTATTGGTTAATCCATATAGCTTGCCAGAATTGTCAGTTGAGGTTCTAAAACGGTAATCGATACCGATAAATTTCTCATCTACAAGCAATCCAGTGAGGCTCTTTTCAATTACAGTATTTGGATTGGTAATAACGAAGCTAAGCAGTTTATTGTTTGCTGTTAAACCATAGCCTTGAGCTGTGGCATCGGTTGAACGTTTTAATGCAATACCACGAATCCCCATGCTATTAAAACTATTATTCAAGTCATGTGATTCAAAAACAGCATCGCTTGAGGTGCCGACATTAGCTAGATTAAGTTTAAAAAATTTATAATTGCCTGATGCGAGTTTGAGTGCGGCAAAACCTACATTGCTGACAGGGTCTATATCAAAACCGCCACCGCCGTTTGTATTAATGTCTGCACCCAAAGTCGTAGAATTACCTAATGTACCTGCGTTCGCATTTTGAAGATAAATGCGATCAGAATTTTGGTCAATGCTATATAGTTTGGTTGAACCTGTGCCAGCAAAGGCATTGGTATAAGCACCTGCAACAACTGCTGCAGTACCTGTGGCTAAATTAATCGTGCCATCTGTAATGGTTGCACCAGTATCAACATTGATACGCAAGTTTTGTCCTGTGTTAGAAATTACACGTAGGCGATCTGCAGCAGGGTTAAAATTGACAGTGATAAGGTTGGCATCACCCATAATTTGTGTGAAAGATGCATTTCCATCTGTAGTATCGCTCGGGTCGGCGATTAGTTTTCTCAGGAAAATTGCTTCGCCATTGTTTGGATTTAAAGTATATAAGTTCCCTTGTAGACCAACAGCATAAAGTTTGCCGTCTTTAGGGCGGTAATCAATACCTACCAGTTCATCTCCAGACATTAATCCTTTAATCTTGCGGTTAGACACAACCTTGTCAGGCATTGATCTATCGACTGAACTAATCATTCCATTGGCAGTTAGAATTAAAGTATCGCCAGTATTCACATTTGACGACTCGGTATCGTTGTCTGAATCACTATTACAACCTAACAATGCAAAGCTTGCTAATGCAGTAACAGTCAAAGCTGTAATTTTCTTATTCATGTGTCTATCCTGATCTCAAAGTTATTTATAATAAGAAGTCGTCTTCCAATGAACGGTTTAAATTGACAATGCTTCTTGATATTCATTTTTGTTTGGAGGAAATTCCAAAAAAGAGGGATGTATTAAGTTAAAAAATACAAATCACAATTTTTTGAAATTCACTTCTACTTGAATCAGGTTATGCGGACTAGGGTATAAAGTAAATTAATGTTTTTAAGTGATTTTTTGGTAGTAGCGTGTCGATTGGTAATTATTCACGAGGAATTCACGCTCGTTAAGAAACGTTAATTAGTGCACAGAAATTATTTTAGGACTTACGCACTATTATTTATAGATTCTCTGTGGTAGCAGATGATTTTTATCGAGAATAAAGTCATCAATGAAGTTTTTGATCATTGGTCT
>NZ_JAKTID010000008.1:0-51602 GCF_027854795.1 Acinetobacter sp. AOR34_HL
AGACCAATGATCAAAAACTTCATTGATGACTTTATTCTCGATAAAAATCATCTGCTACCACAGAGAATCTATAAATAATAGTGCGTAAGTCCTATTTTATTAGACATTTTTGTGATAAGTCAAAAGTTGTACGCTAAGGTTCACGATTTGAAATAACGTAAAACTTCTATTCTCCACTCAATGTACATTCAAAGTTTGTACGTTCAACAGTACAACGTGCACGTTTGAGTACGTTCATCATAGTAGCATCGTAAACGCCTTGTTTTGTTAGATTCATACGCCCTTCTCGTAACATTTTTTGATAGCGTACTTTGTCTTCATTCGATAGGTTAATTTTTCGGGCATTCATGCCTGATTCTAAACGTTGCACCATGGCAAAGTTACTTGGAAGTTTATTGATGAACCACTGTCTCGATTGAGTACCAAAATTTGCAGGAAATTTACCTGGACGAATAATCAGATCACCTGTGATATTCACAACAGGGAAATTAAACAAAGCACCATTTGCCAATCCTTTGCTAATTTCTAACGGTTTATAGGCATATGCTGGTGCAGCAATTACATCGACCTGACCACTGTTAAATTTTTTCACAAAATCAGAAATATCGGATGGCACAGCAATCAGATCTAAGCTTTCAACAATTGTTTTTTGTGCCTGATCGTAATGCAAATAAGCGAATTTTTTTCCTTTCGCTTTTTCTATCGTATCAATTCGTTTATCCCGCACAAAAATATAGGCAATACCGACTTCAATGATTCCCGCAACTTCGTATTTTTCTCCATTGACGGTTGCAGTCAGACGGCTTTTATTACGTTTGTCGAGCACATAACTAATTGCTTTTTGCGCAATTGCATTACTCGTTACTGCACCCACAGCATCAATCGAACCAGCGAATTTGTTATATTTACGCGCACGCATTGAGGTCATGTAAACCCCATCACACTTACCAGCATCAAAGTCTTGTTCAGCCTTTTGTTCATCTTGATAAGCAATTAACTCAACGTCACCCTGCCAAGTTTTTGATGCAAGCTTCCACTCTTCAATCAGTTTATAAGACTCCCCAGCCTTTCCTAACAAATCGAATACACAAATTTCTTGTTTTGCCTGCACAGAAGTGGTCATGGCAAAAAGCGTTGCAGCGCTCAGTGCCCAAAGTCCTTTTTTCATCTTGTTTTCCCTTAATTGCTGTTTTTGCATATTTTTCCACCAGCTAAGGACAAATATAGTCAGGTTTTATTTAAAAGCCTAGTCCTTTTGTCTACATATGTCGGGTTTTTCAGATATTTAACTATCCTGATCACACTTTCTAAAGAGTCAATTGACGATGTCTCATAGCAAAGCATTTGATTGAAATTTTGGACTAATCAGAACTAGGATCAGGATATTTACTATTCACCACCTAAGGAGCATTCAAAGTTTGTGCGTTCTACCGTACAACGTGCGCGTTTCAGAACACTCATCATAATCGGATCGTATACACCTTGTTTCGTCAGATAAATACGTTCGTCTCTTAGTATTCGTTGATAGCGAACCTCATTTTCTTTACCTAAGCTCAATTTATATTTCGCGGGTATAGAGTCTTCTAGGCGTTTAACCATCGTAAAGCTTTTCGGTAGCTGCTTAACAAACCATTCCCGTGACTTTAATCCAAAATTAACAGGAAACTGTTCAGGACGAATAATTAAATCTCCTGTGATATTTACAACTGGGAAGGTAAACATGACACCCGACTTTGCAATCCCTTTTTCAATCTCGAGTGGCTTATAGGCGTACGCAGGTGCAGCAATCACATCAACCTGCTTGCTATTGAATTTTTTTACAAAATCAGAGATTTCTGAAGGTACTGAAATCATTTGTAAACTATCTACTACTGCTTTTTGAGCTATATCGTAGTGAAGATAGGCAAACTTTTTTCCTTTGGCTTTTTCGATCGTATTTAAATTTTTATCTTATACAAAAACATAAGCCAAACCAAATTGTAAGATGCCAGCAACTTCGTAGTTTTGATCATCAACTTTTGCCAGTAATCGGTGCTTATTGCGTTTATCTAAAGCAAAACTAATCGCCTTTTGTGCTACATCATTACTGGTCACACCACCAATCGCATCAATCGAACCTGCAAAACGATTGTATTTGCGAGCCCGCATAGAGGTCATATACACACCATCACAGATTCCTGACTCGAAGTCTTTTTGTGCCTTCGCCTCATCCTGATATGGGATCAATTGAATTTCAGCTTGCCAATTTTTAGCCGTGACAGCCCATTCTTGCGTCACTCCAAATGTTTCACCTGCTTTTCCTAATAAATCAAATACACATACTTTTTGTTTTGCTTGAACAGTCGTTGCAAACCCCATCAATGTTAAGATTGATAAAGCAAATAGCCCCTTTTTCATTTTTCCCCCTATAAAAAAATAAAAACACACTTTAAAAAAACAAAAAATTATTCACCACCAAGACTGCATTCAAAGTTTGTGCGTTCAACCGTGCAACGTGCACGTTTTAAAACACTCATCATGGTTGAATCATAAATATCACGCTTGGTTAAACTGATTTGTGCTTCACGTAGAATTTGTTGATAACGGGTTTTATCTTCCTGACTTAAATTAATTTTGTATTTTGCAGGTAAATCTGCTTCCATGCGTTGTATCAAAGTGAAATTACTTTTTAAGCGTCCAAGAAACCAATCTCGTGAGTTTTGTCCAAAATTACTCGAAAATTTTTCAGGACGAATAATCAGATCCATTGTCATATTTACAGCTGGAAAGGTAATGATTGCTCCATCCTCTCCAAGCCCCTTATATAGCTCTAGAGGCTTATATGCGTAGGCTGGTGCTGCCATGATGTCAGCTTGACCACTATTAAATTTCTTGGCGATATCCGAAATATCTGACAATACAGCTTGCCCACCTAGACTTCGAACAACAATTTTTTGTGCTTCGTCATATCCTAGCACCGCAAATTTTTTCCCTTTAATTTTCTCAATGGTGTTGATCTTTTTATCTCGGACGAAGATATATGCCAAACCAATTTCTGATATACCTGCAACTTCATAGCTCTGATTTCCGTCCCTACTTACCAAACGGCGCTGATTACGTTTATCTAAGGCAAAGCTGATTGCTTTTTGGGCTATTGCGTAGGTTGGAACTGCACCAATTGCATCAACAGACCCAGCAAATTTATTGTAAGTTCGCGCGCGCATAGAAGTCATATACACGCCATCACATTTCCCTTGTTGAAAATCCTTTTCAGCCTGAGCTTCATTTTGGTAACTGATCAGATCAATATCACCACGCCAAACTTTTGCAGCTAACGCCCACTCTTCAATCATTTTGTAAGCCTCTCCTGACTTACCTAATAGATCAAATACACAAACTTTTGCCGCATTTGATGATGTATTTACCCCAAAAATTAACATTGCCCCCAATGCCAAAATTCCCTTATTCATCCTGAATTCCTGTCGTATAGTTTTGGTCTTGTTACTTATTTTTTCATCTAAACTAAATAATAATCTGATTTTAAACACAGAAGTAGAGTTTTTACTCTATTCTTATCATCTAAACGCATTTGATTTCAGCTTTGCATAAATTCATATAAAAATTTGCAATCGCTTCGGATCACCTTAAAATGCGGCTATCTATTCGCTATTTTGCATACTCATGATCCAATTTGACCAAGTTTCTTTACGCCGTGGTGGGCGCGTTCTCTTCCAAAAAGCATCTATGCAACTTCATCCAGGCTGGAAAATTGGTCTCACGGGCGTAAATGGCGCAGGAAAATCTACGTTATTTGCAGCACTTTTAGGTGATTTAGTCGCTGATGAGGGAAATCTAAGTCGTCCGTCTGTTTGGACAGTGGCTCATATGGCACAAGAAATTAAAGCCTTAGATATTCCTGCCATCGACTTCGTACTTTCAGGTGACGAAGAGTATTGGACGATTCAAGAAAAACTCGCGCATCCTGATCATTTAAGTAATGAGGATTTGGCACAGCTTCATGGTCGTTTTGATGAAATTCATGGTTATGCTGCCCCTGCTAAAGCAGCACAACTGATGGCTGGACTAGGCTTTTTAGATCATCAAATTCGATTAAATGTAGCCAGCTTTTCAGGTGGATGGCGCATGCGACTTAATCTTGCTAGAACACTGATGAGTCGTTCAGATTTATTATTATTAGATGAACCAACCAACCATTTAGATTTAGATGCAATTTTATGGCTTGAGGACTGGCTTAAAGCTTATGAGGGTACTCTGGTTTTAATCTCACATGATCGTGATTTCTTGGATGCAGTCACTGATCATATTCTGCATATCGAAAACCAAGAATTAACCTTGTATACAGGAAATTACTCAACATTTGAGACCACACGAAGCGAACGTTTAGCACAACAACAACAAGCTTTTGAGAAGCAACAAGAAACACGTGCTCATTTACAGAAATTTATTGATCGTTTCAAAGCAAAAGCCACCAAAGCTCGCCAAGCCCAAAGTCGGATTAAACAATTAGAACGTATGCAGCAATTAGCACCTGCACATGTGGATACACCTTTCACCTTTAGCTTCCGTGAACCTACCAAAATGAGTTCACCATTACTCAGTCTTGATGGTGCAACGATCGGTTACGGCGACAAAGTCATCGCTGAAAAAATTCGTTTGCAGATTACGCCAAGCTCTCGAATAGGCTTACTCGGAATGAATGGCGCAGGTAAATCCACTCTAATCAAAACCTTGGTTGGTGACTTGCCACTATTAGCTGGTGAGCGTAAAGCTTCTGAACTTCTTAATATCGGTTATTTTGCTCAGCATCAAATGGATGCTTTAGACGCGCATGCAAGCCCAATGCTTCAACTGGCACGTATCGCAGATAAACAAATCAGTGAAGCGTCTTTACGCTCTTTCTTGGGTGGCTTTGGCTTCAGTGGTGAACGCATGGACACACCATGTGAGAGCTTCTCTGGTGGAGAACGTGCCCGTCTGGCTTTAGCCTTAATTGTTTGGCAACGTCCTAATGTACTGATTCTAGATGAACCGACTAACCATTTAGATTTAGATATGCGCCACGCTTTGACCATGGCATTGCAAGATTTTGAGGGTGCGGTGGTCTTGGTTTCGCATGAACGTCAATTGATTGCAAGTGTGTGCGATGATTTGTTACTTGTTCATGCAGGAAAATGCACAGAGTTTGAAGGTGATCTTCAGGACTATGCAAAATGGTTACGTGAAGCGCGCCAACAACAAATAAATGCACAGAGTGCTTCACAACAAGAGAGTAATTCATCTCAATTTGCTACTCCTAAAGTAGATAAAGAAGCTCAACGTAAAGAAGCTGCTCGCCGTCGTGAACTGACTCGACCTATCCGAAAAGACATGGAAAAAGTCGAATCACAGATTGGTAAAATTCAACCACGACTCATTGAGATCGAAGAACTTCTAGGCGACACGACGCTTTATGAAGCAAATCGCAAAAATGATCTCATGAAGCTCATGAATGAACAAAATGAACTCAAAGACAAATTGGAAAGTTTTGAAGAGCAATTACTAGAATTCATGATGAGTTTAGAGGAACTTGAAGGCTCATTTGAAAACTAAGCAACATCCCCTAACCACACCAAATGTGTGGTTAGGTTTTTTCAATTTAATCAATACAAGAAAAATAGAAACTCAAACTCAATTACATTGATAATCCATATTTAAATATCATGTCTTTTTCTATCTAATCAGTTAAATTAAAAAATGGAAATTTCCTCAAAAATTGAGCTTTGTGTTTAGGCTCGATATACTCAGCTCCCATCATTCTAAAGTTGTGACTTTCGATTGACGTTTAAAACGTCTACTTTCTTAATATTTTTTGTACTTCAATTTGGTAAGTACCTGATTTGGACTCATACAAACTGAATGAATTCTTTAGATTTTATTTTTAATTTTGAACATTTTCTTCCAATCTTGATCCAAGAATATGGCGTTTGGATCTACGCTATTCTTTTTTTAATTATATTTGCAGAAACCGCTTTTGTTTTTATGTTCTTCCTCCCTGGTGATAGTTTATTACTCACTGTTGGTGCACTCTGCTCAGTCATTGAAATGATGCATCTTGGCTATATGATTAGTTTATTGTTTGTAGCCGCAACATTGGGCTATATGGTGAATTATCATATTGGTCGTCATTTTGGTGATCGTATTTTTAAAATGGATTCACGCTTTATCAAACAAGAATATTTAAGAAAGACTAATACATTCTTCCTAACTCATGGTGGTAAAACGATTCTTCTCGCACGTTTTATTCCTTTTGCGCGCTCTTTTGCCCCTTTAGCAGCGGGCTCTGGCAACATGAATTATATGCGTTTCGTAGTCTATAACGTTTTAGGCGCATTGTTATGGATCAGTGTTTTAGTCACCGCTGGATATTTATTTGGTCATGCCTTAATTCAGGTGAATGATTTAGTTGACCAATAGTAAAGGTTCCACGTGGAACAAAAAAGAGCTTAAAACCAGTTTAGTTTTAAGCTCTTTTTTATAATGATCTTAAAGTTAATCTAAGTATCATTTAAATTGTTGGTGATACTCATTGCGCAATTTAACCAACTCTAGTGCCTGTACTTTGGCTTGTTCGAGCTGCCCCTTTTCAACCAAAGCATTGACTGAATCAATTTGAGCTAACAATAGATCTAAGCCATGTTGATATGCTTTAAGCTGTTCTTCATCTTTAGACACACCTTCAAGCTTATGCGGTGAAGAAGCCTTTGAAGCAACAGCTGCTTTGCGCATAAGCATCAATTGTTTCTTCGCTTCTGCTAAATCCTGAGTTTGAGCAAAAGCCGTCATACTTTTAGCCAATACTCGCATATCTGTTTCAAGTTGATGAGCAGATACACCTTGATTGAACATCAACACACTTGCAAATAAAGTAGCTAAGCAAAATCCTTTTTTCATTGAAAATATCCTTTTTAGCGCTTAAGCATCAATATCTGCATTCAAGGCATTCTCTTCAATAAATGCACGACGTGGTTCAACATCATCACCCATTAAACAAGAGAACATACGATCAGCTTCAATGGCATCATCAATCGTCACTTGGAGCATATGACGGTTTTCAGGATCCATCGTGGTTTCCCAAAGCTGCTCAGCATTCATCTCACCCAAACCTTTATAGCGTTGGATCATCATGCCGCGACGAGAATCTTGCAAAATATGCTGCCATACTTGATGGAAACTATTCACCTGAATACGACGATCACCCTTCTGCAAATAAGCGCCCGTTTCTAGCAACGTAAACCAGCTCTTCGCATTCTTCAGTAAGCGTGCATATTCAGCAGAGTTTAACAATCCTGCGTCAAGCAAATATGAATGTGGCAAGTTATGTACATACACGGTGACACGTGGCCAATAATGAGCTGATTTCTCGCCGTGAGAGTTCTCACGTTCAAATGATTCTAAAGAAATCTCTGGACGTAAACTTGGTTGGAGTTTCTCAATTGCAGCACGTAATTGTTCTGCCCAAGACTCCACATAATCACGCTCATGATTGTGATCCGCCTTAAAAGCTTCTAGTTCAAGCAGACCATCTAACAAACTCGCAGGATAACGTAGTGTTAAACGCTGCAAGCTTTTTTGCGACACTTGATAATCTGCGATAACTTTAGCCAAAGCTTCACCTGTAATCGCAGGCGAATCTGCACTTATATGCAAAGCAAGTTCATCAATCGCATTCGAAATAAGGTAGGTTTCTAATGCATCATTATCTTTGATGTATTGCTCCTGCTTGCCTTTCTTTAATTTATACAAAGGTGGCTGAGCAATATAAATATGACCACGCTCTACCAATTCTGGCATTTGACGGAAGAAGAAAGTCAACAACAAGGTCCGAATGTGTGAACCATCAACGTCCGCATCGGTCATGATAATGATTTTGTGATAACGTAATTTATCAGGGTTGTATTCTTCACGACCAATACCACAGCCTAAAGCTGTGATCAGCGTTCCGACTTCCTGACTTGAAATCATCTTGTCAAAACGTGCTCGTTCAACGTTTAGGATTTTACCTTTCAACGGCAAAATAGCCTGCATCTTACGGTTACGACCTTGCTTGGCACTACCGCCCGCAGAGTCACCCTCGACTAGATACAGTTCAGACAATGCTGGGTCTTTTTCCTGACAGTCGGCTAATTTCCCTGGCAAACCTGCAATATCTAAAGCGCTCTTACGACGTGTCATTTCACGCGCTCGACGAGCTGCATCACGAGCACGAGCCGCATCAATAATTTTGCCCGCGATTGATTTTGCTGCTTGAGGGTTTTCAAGCAAATAAGCTGAAAACTCTTTATTCATTGCTTGTTCAACAGCAGGTTTAACCTCACTCGAAACTAACTTCTCTTTGGTTTGAGAAGAGAATTTTGGATCAGGAACCTTTACTGAAATAATTGCAGTCAAGCCTTCACGAGCATCATCACCTGAAACAGCCACTTTCTCTTTTTTGAGTAAGTTTTCATTTTCCATGTAGCTGTTTAAACCACGGGTCAAAGCCGCACGGAAACCTGCTAAATGAGTACCACCATCTTTCTGTGGAATATTGTTGGTAAAGCAACGAACATTCTCTTGATAGCTATCATTCCACTGCAATGCCACCTCTACACCAATGCCATTATCAGCATCAGTCGTGAAGTGAAAAATTTCATTGAGATGTGTTTTGCCTTCGTTAATGTATTTAACGAATTCTGATAAACCACCTTCGTAATCATAAACATTTTCGAGATTAACGCGTTCATCACGCAATACGATACGCACACCCGCATTCAAGAAAGAAAGCTCTCTTAAACGACGTGCAAGGATATCCACACTAAAAATGGTCTGACTAAAAGTAAGCTCACTTGGCCAGAAACGAACAGTTGTTCCTGTTTTATCTGTCTCACCCACAACCTTCAATGGATATTGCGGATCGCCATGGCAATATTCTTGCTCATGAATTTGACCTGCACGTTGAATGGTCAAATGCAATTTTTTAGACAGGGCATTTACAACTGAAACACCAACACCGTGTAGACCACCAGAAACTTTATAACTGTTGTCATCAAATTTACCACCTGCATGCAGGATCGTAAGAATCACTTCTGCCGCAGATACACCTTCTTCAGGGTGAATATCTGTCGGAATACCACGACCATTATCAGATACGCTAACAGATTCATCTTCATGAATCGTCACTAGAATTTCATCACAGTGACCTGCTAGTGCTTCATCAATCGCGTTATCCACCACCTCAAACACCATATGGTGCAAACCTGTACCATCATCGGTATCCCCAATGTACATACCAGGACGTTTACGAACCGCGTCTAATCCACGTAATACTTTAATGCTAGAGGAATCATAAGCCTTTTCATTTGTTTGTTCTGTTTGAGAGACTGATTGAGACTCTGAACTCATGGTTACTCCCTAGTTAATATCGAATCTATCCAAAAATGAGGAAATAAAATTATGGTGCAGCAAGACTGACTTGACCGTGTACAACATGGAACAATTGAAAGGAAATCGACAAATCATGTAAGTGTTTTAATACCGACGCATGGTCTAAGGTGGTCAGAAAAACCTGACTTCCTAACTGACTCAGTCGCTCAATTAAACGTTGTTGTGCAGCTACATCTAACTCTGCTGTCAGATCATCTAATAATACCACAGTTTCCTTATTACTCGCATGTAGCATTGCAATTTGTGACAGTTTTAATGCCATGATTAACAACTTTTTTTGCCCTCGAGACAACACATCATCAGCGTTACCTTGTGGGGTTTTTAGACGTAAATCAGCACGATGCGGACCGTATTCAGTATATCGACGCTCAAGGTCTTTTTGATGCTGTTGAATAAGGTCTTGAAACAACCCTTGCTCAGTATGAAATCCTGAATAGTATTCGAGTTCAATATCAATATCTGGCAAAAGCTGCTGTAAATCCTCACGAAAATATTGATTCCATTGCTCAACGATACTGATCCGTTGTGAATGTAAAATTTCACCATATTCACTGAGCATTTTGTTCCACGGCTCAAGTTCAGACAAACTGAGATTTCGACGTGTTTTTAATAAACTGTTTCGTTGTTTCAGAGCACGTGAATAATACTGCCAAGCAAAATAAAACTCAGGTTCCACGTGGAACATCAACCAATCCAAGAGCTGACGACGAGGTTTAGCACCATGATCGATAATATCAGTACTTTGCGGATCAATATGCTGCAAAGGGAGCAACTTTGCTAACTGCCCTTGCGTTGCAATCGTATCGCCATTGACCTTAATTAATTGCTCACCAGAAATGAGTTTTTTCATGCCCACACGTTCGGTTGCGGACTGAGCAAATACGATCGCATCATTACACTGATGCTGAATATAATGTTTTGGAATATGCGTGCGAAAAGAGCGTCCAGTTGCTAACAAATGAATAGACTCTAGAATTGATGTTTTTCCTGAACCATTTGCACCATAGAAAATATTAAACGGCTGCAACTCAGTGAGTGCAACCGTCTTCAAATTTCGTACACGTTCTATATTTAAACGCGTGATTTGCATGATTTAAACCTAATACAACAATGCAAATTAAACTCGCATAGGCATAACAACATAAGTTTGATCAGGATGTGCAGGATCTTGTACCAATACCGACTGATTCGCCTCTGTCATGCTCATTCGCACATCATCACCATCAAGAACACTCAACACATCAAGGATATATTGAGCATTAAAAGACATTTCAAGAGGTGCATCTTGATATTGGATGACCAAATCTTCACTCGCCTCGTCCTGTTCAGGGTTATTGGCGCGTAATTGCAATGTATCTTGGCTAAAATTCAAGAAAACACCACGTAATTTCTCATTACTTAAAATTGCAACGCGTTGTAGCGATTGCTTAAACACATCATGTGCAATCAACACATGTTTGTCACCACCACGAGGAATCACACGGCGATAGTCAGGGAATTTACCATCAATCAACTTAGTCGTAAAACGAACTGTAATATCACCCTGTTCCTTATCTCGACTTGGTGTATTGATAGTTACATTCAACAACTCACGACCGATTAATAAAGTGAGTTGTTCATCTTCAATACTGAGCAAACGTTGTAACTCCCCTACTGCCTTGCGAGGAACGATCGCTTGAATTGAAGATGTCGCTGTTGATGAAGCTAACACCTCACACAATGCTAAACGATGACCATCAGTTGTCACTGTACGCAACTGATTTTGATCAATTTCTAGTAATGTTCCTGTTAAATAAAAGCGAACATCCTGAACTGCCATAGCAAATGCAGTCTTTTCAAATAAACGTTTGAGTTCACGCTGAGTGACTTGAACTTGCGTCCCTAAACTATTCTCAGTAGAAAGTAGTGGATAGTCTTCAGCTGGAAGAGTACCCAATACAAAACGACTGTTACCTGATTTCAAGATACAACGTTGATCTTCTGTGATTTGTAAATCGATCAAAGCCGCACTAGGAAGTGACTTACAAATTTCGACTAATTTACGCGCAGGAACCGTCGTTTCACCTGCTTCTATACAAGCACCATCAGCTAAGGTCGTACTGGCTACCAACTCAACTTCCAAATCAGAACCTGTGATCGTCAAGGCCTGCTGTGTGGTTTGAATTTTAACGTTTGAAAGAATATTCAACGTATGACGGCGCTCCACCGCACCCACAACGTGTGACAAAACATTGAGTAAACTTTCTTTAGCGATTTTCAAACGCACGATTTTATTCCTCTTACAACGGAAGCCGATAAAAATGTTAGCAGTGTACTATGCTGCACTTAAAACGAGTTTGCAACTCTGAAAATGAGTTTAACTTTGTAACAGACGAAGTAGATTTTTATAATCTTCATTAAAAATCGGATCTTCTTCGCGAAGACTTACAACCTTTTCACAAGCATGCATCACCGTACTGTGATCTCGACCACCAAAGGCCATTCCAATCTCAGGGAAACTATCCCCTGTCAATTCACGTGCTAGACCCATTGCTAACTGACGAGGGCGAGCATAAATACGGGTACGCTTCGGCCCAACCAATTCTTTTAAGGGAATACGGAAATACTCACTCACGACACGTTGAATATTCTCGACACTAATCGTTCTCGCTCGAATCGCTAACACATCTTTCAATGATTCGCGTACCACATCAAGATCAATAGAGGTACCTTTAAAGCGAGAAATAGCGACAACCTTATTCAACGCACCTTCAAGTTCACGAACGTTTGCCACTACTTGTTGAGCGATAAATAAAGCACAATTTCGAGGTAAATCAACACCACTATTTTCAGCTTTTTTAAGCAAAATCTCGATACGAGTTTCAATATCTGGTGGTTCTACACCCACCGATAAACCCCATGAAAAACGAGAAACCAAACGAGGATCCAATTCAGTTAATTCTTTTGGATAACGATCTGAAGTTAAAATAATTTGCTTGGATTCATCTAACAGAGCGTTAAACGTATAGAAGAACTCAACAAGACTTGCCTCTTTACCTGCAAGTAAATGAATATCATCGACCAATAACAAATCTAGAGAACGACAGTTTTTCTTAAATTCTTCAACCTTGCCTTTTTGCAAAGAGCTTACAAAGTCTTGTACAAAACTTTCAGAAGTCATGTACATGACACGTGCATTCGGTTTTGCTTGTAACAGCGCATTTCCGACAGCTTGCATCAAATGCGTTTTACCCAAACCTGTAGGGCCATAGAGAAACAATGGATTATGTTGCGATGCACCAAGCTGCGTTAAAACTTTTCGACAAGTTTCAGCTGCCATCTGGTTTGAACGACCTTCGACAAATAAAGAAAAAGTGAATAAAGGGTTTAATTGTCTTTTTTTAGGAATTTTAGAAACTGGGGGATTCGCTTGAACCAACTCAGCTTCTTTTTTTACTTTCATTGGGGAAGGCACTGCTGTGCTCAAAGCAGCTGTCGTTGTTGCAGGCTGTTCACTCGAAGATAAAATCGTTCCAGGTCTTGAATCTACCAATATCTCTACTTGACGCACTCGCCCTTCAGACAGTTGTTCAGCCAATATAGAAATCAACTCGAGATGATTATCTTGAATATAACGAGTCCAATAAGGGTTGGGTGCATATAAACGCATCACTCCATCCACTTCTTCTGCAACTAACGGGCGAATCCACATCGCAAAGACGTTATCAGATAGCTCTTGTCGCAAGCGAGTTAAGCAGTCTGTCCAGAGCATGTGCATCCCCTATATATCCATTTTTTAAATTTAAAAAGTAAAAAAGCCTACACCCCACCTTTCGAAGGGGTCGCCATTCTAACCAAGTTATCCACATCTGTCAGGCAAATTTATGGGACTTTTGCCGAAAAAGAAAGCGTTTGTTTATAAATTTAAATTTAAAAGCACTTGTGAATAACTTTTAGCACAAGCTGTGGATATTTTTAACACCAAAGTTATCCACAAAGCATAAAACCATTAAAAACACACTTATCCACACCGTAATCTAATGATTAAAAATGAAAATAGTATGATTTCCACAAAAAACATCAACCCTAATAGTAATAAATTTAAATTTTAAAATTTGAATTTACTTATAAGTGAGATTCCAAATGTGGATAACTAAAAAGTTTTAAATTTAAATTCAAAATACCGGAACTAAATTTAAAATCAAAAATGAATTGTTGATAACCTTGTTGGTATGGTGTGAATATAAGGTATTTCATATAAAATTTAAATAGATAGCTTGTGAATAATTATTTTTCTTAATTTCATATATTTAGTTGAGAACAATCAACTTGCTGTAAAACAAAGCAAACAATATGTAAAGTTTTTGCATTTTGATTGACAGAATAAAGATTGCGCAATAAAATCGCGGACCTTTATAGAAAGATCATTTTTGGGAGTTTCGATATGAAACGTACTTTCCAACCATCTGAATTAAAGCGTAAACGCGTTCATGGTTTCCGTGCTCGTATGGCAACTAAAGCTGGTCGTCAGGTTTTAGCTCGTCGTCGTGCGAAAGGTCGTCACAGCTTAACTGTTTAATTACTGTTAAGCCGACCAGACTTGGGTGATGGCACTTTACAGTTTTGGCACTGAATCTCGTATTCGTTGTGCTGCAGATTATAAAAGTGTATTTGATGGTGCGCTTTTTAAAGTGCACCAGCCCCATTTCCTTTTTTTAGCAAAATTAACCGAACAGCCGAATAGCCGTTTGGGTATTGTCGTTGCTAAAAAAAAGGTGCGTCGTGCACATGAGCGAAATCGAATAAAACGTCTTGCTCGGGAGAGCTTTCGTTTACATCAAGCACAGTTTGATGCAGACATTGATATTGTGGTAATGCCTAAAGTGGGTATAGAAGCAATTGCGAATAAAGAATTACATCAGCAATTAGATTTTGCTTGGCAAAAATTACAACGTTTAGCAAAAAAGCATTCTAAAGTCGTTGTGACCTCCCTCCAAAATTAGAGATCTCCAATGGTACGTCTACTGCATTGGTTGATAAGATGTTATCAAATCGCAATCAGTCCATTATTGGGGCCTCGGTGCCGTTATATTCCAACTTGTTCACAATATGCGCTTGAAGCTTTACAAACGCATGGTGCGGCAAAAGGTGTATGGCTTTCTACCAAGCGGATTTGTCGTTGCCATCCATGGGGTGGATCAGGCTATGACCCAGTACCACCCAAAGCACTTCGTTTTATTTCGTTTCATCAAATAGATTCTCAAATGCATCACGTTGCTGTACCCTTTCGTGATCGTTTACTCAAGCAAAATCTCTCTAACCATTTGGGATAATAGATATGCAACAATGGGCCAGATTTGCAATTCTTGGAGCCATGTTTGTTACCGCATATTTGCTAATTTTGGCTTGGCAAAAAGATTATGGTCATGCACAACCTGCTCCGCAGCAACAAGCAGCAGCAGTCACCACGCATGAAGTATCTGCAGATTTGCCAAATGCTCAAAATGCAACAGCGGCTTCAGACTTGCCACAAGCAAATGTGACTGCATCACAAACCACAGAAAAGCCATCTGTGAATCAGCAACTGATTTCTGTTAAAACGGATCTTTATCATCTTTGGATTAACCCAAAAGGTGGAGATATTGTCCGTGTTGAACTACTAAGCCATGATGAAAGCAAAGACAGCGAAAAGCCGTTTGTTATGCTTGAAAGTGATGCGAAACGTACTTACGTCGCTCAATCCGGTTTAATAGGTTTGAATGGTCCTGACAGTAGCCGTAGTGGTCGTCCGACTTATGATGTTGAAAAAACAACATATACTTTGGCTGATGCAAAAAGCATAACGACGCAGGATGGAAAAAAACAACAGGTCTTAACAGTACCTTTGGTTTTCAAAACACCTGAAGGCGTAGAGATCATCAAATCATTTACCTTCACGCAAGGTGATTATCCGATTACAGTCAAGCACCAAGTCATCAACCGTAGCCAGCAAAACTGGCAAGGTCAAATGTTTGGTCAGCTGAAACGTGATAATTCTGATGATCCAGGGAAGTCTTCTCAAGGTATCTTCACTTTGGGAACTTATCTTGGGGGTGCATGGGGCACGCCAGAGGAGCATTATAACAAGTTGAAATTTGAGAATTTCAATGATGAAAAACTGAATGTCGAAGCCAAAGGCGGCTGGGTGGCCATTGTTCAGCATTATTTCGTCAGTGCCTGGATTCCTGGGAATTTAAAACTTACCCAAGCTGATGGCCAACCTTATACTGCCAAGCTGGAATCACGCCAGTCTACTGATGGTATGAATATCATCGGCTTCACCTCTCCAGTGATCAATGTACCTGCGGGTACCTCAATGGAAGTGGATGCGAAACTGTATTCAGGCCCTAAAATTCAGTCTGAACTTAAGGATTTGGCCGATGGTTTAAACCAGACGGTTGATTATGGCTGGTTATGGCCAATCGCCAAGTTATTGTTCCTGGGCTTGCAATTCTTCCATAACCTTGTGGGCAACTGGGGATGGTCAATTATCTTATTGACGATCTTGGTGAAGTTGATTTTATGGCCACTTTCTTCGAAAAGTTATCGTTCGATGGCGAAAATGCGTGTGATTGCACCAGAAATGCAACGTATGAAAGAAGAATTTGGTGAAGACCGTATGCGTTTCTCACAAGAAATGATGGCCTTATATAAGCGTGAACAAGTCAATCCATTGTCTGGTTGCTTGCCGTTATTGCTACAAATGCCGATTTTCTTAGCCTTGTACTGGGTGTTGATGGAATCTGTTGAATTGCGTCATGCACCGTGGTTAGGTTGGATTCAGGATTTATCTGCGATGGATCCATGGTTTATTCTGCCGTTGATCATGGGTGTCACCATGTATGTTCAGCAGATGCTTAACCCACAACCAACTGATCCAATGCAAGCAAAAGTATTCCGTATCATGCCGATCATGTTCACGGTATTTATGTTGTTCTTCCCAGCAGGTCTCGTGCTTTACTGGATTGTGAACAACAGTATTACTATTTTGCAGCAATCGTTCATCAATAAAAGCGTTGAGAAAGATCGTCTGAACAAGTCAGAGTCAGCGTCTTAATCTCGAACTTTTACTGAATAAATCCGCTTAAGATGGTAATCTTAAGCGGATTTTTCTTTGGCTGTTTTTTGGATCTTTTAGATGAACACTATGCAACATCAAACCACTATTGCGGCGATAGCTACTCCCTTAGGTCGTGGCGGTGTTGGCGTAATTCGTTTGTCAGGACCAAAAGCGTATGCGATCGCTGAACAACTTACAGCGAAAGGTTTACCAGCAGCTCGTATGGCTGGATTTCGTCAGTTCTATGATGCTGATGGTACGGTCATGGACGAAGGAATTGTCTTATGTTTTCCAAATCCACATTCCTTTACAGGTGAAGATGTGGTGGAAATACAGGGACATGGTGGTCCTGTCATTCAAAATGCATTACTTGCCCGATTACTTGACTTAGGTGCTGTAGCAGCCAAAGCAGGTGAATTTTCAATGCGTGCCTTTGAAAATGGCAAAATGGATTTAGTACAAGCTGAAGCGATTGCAGATTTAATTGATGCAAGCTCTCAAGCGGCTGCACGTTCAGCAGTTCGTTCACTACAAGGTGCGTTTTCCACCAAAATCAACTCCGTACTAGAAAAATTAATTCATTTACGCTTGCATGTCGAAGCTGCAATTGATTTTCCAGAAGAAGAAATTGATTTCCTTGCGGATGGGAAGATTCTAGCGTTGTTGGATGATGTACAAAATTCAGTTAAGGCAGTACAGCAATCTGCGCGTCAAGGTCAGTTGTTACGCGAAGGATTACAAGTTGTGATTGCAGGCAAACCAAATGCCGGTAAATCGAGCCTCTTGAATGCACTCGCAGGACATGAGCGTGCGATCGTCACCGATATTGCTGGTACGACACGTGATGTGTTGCATGAAAAAATTAGTTTAAATGGGTTACCGATCACATTGACGGATACAGCAGGTTTGCGTGAAACAGGAGATATTGTTGAACGTGAAGGGATCCGCCGAGCAATCAAAGAAATTGAACAAGCTGATCTATTGTTACTGGTTTATGATTTGAACCAAAACGATGATCCATTGTTGTTGGCTCAAGAATATTTTGCTGAACATTTAGAGCCGAAACGTTTACTTTTAATAGGAAACAAATGTGATTTGACAGGACAAGCAGCCGAATTAAGCGATTATCAGGGCTTCCGTCATATTCGTGTTTCAGCAAAACAAGATATGGGTGTTCAGGCATTGATAGATGCGATTACAGCGCATGCTGGCTTCCAACCAGAAGAAGATACCTTTATTGCGAGAACTCGTCATTTAGATGCAATGAAGCGTACTCAGCGCTATTTAGCAGAGGCGCGTGAGCAACTCGTTGTGTTTAATGCAGGAGAATTGGTTGCTGAATCATTAAGACTTGCTCAAAATGCCTTGGGCGAGATCACAGGTGATTTTAGTGCAGATGATTTGTTAGGTAAGATTTTCGGTTCATTTTGTATTGGTAAATAATAAAAAAGCCTAGTTAATTTACAGGTAACTAGGCTTTATTCTTGTGTCAAAATTATTAAGCTTCTTCTTGCTCTTCAACTTCCTCTTCTTTGACCATGTTCAGTGAAGTGGTTGAAACGGGCATCCCATCTTGGCGTGAACTTTTTAATTTAATTTGCAAGCGTAATTCATTGACAGAGTCGGCGTTACGCAATGCTTCATCGTAACTAATTGCACCTTCGTTATACAGATCAAACAAAGCCTGATCAAAGGTCTGCATACCTAACTCACGAGATTTGGTCATGATCTCTTTGAGCACATGGAATTGCCCTTTCAAAATATTGTCTGCGATCAATGGCGTATTGAGGAGGATTTCAATGGCAGCTCGACGTCCTTGACCATCTTGAGTTCGTACGAGACGTTGAGAAATAATCGCTTTCATATTGGATGAGAGATCCATCAACAGTTGATTGCGACGTTCCTCTGGGAAAAAGTTAATAATACGATCCAGTGCCTGATTGGCATTGTTGGCGTGCAGTGTTCCCAAACATAGATGCCCTGTTTCAGCAAAAGCAATCGCATATTCCATCGTTTCAGTATCACGTATTTCACCAATTAAAATCACATCTGGTGCTTGGCGTAGCGTATTTTTCAACGCGTGATGCCATGTATGACAATCAACTCCAACCTCACGGTGCGTGATCATGGATTTTTTGTGTTTATGGACGTATTCAACAGGATCTTCAACGGTAATGATATGTCCAGCAGAGTTCTCATTTCGATGATCAATCATGGCTGCTAAAGAGGTTGATTTCCCTGATCCTGTTCCGCCAACCACCAGTACCAAACCACGTTTTTCCATAATCACATTTTTTAGTGATTCTGGGAGTTTAAGTTTTTGAAAGGTTGGAATTTCAGACGTAATGGTTCGAATCACCATGCCTATTTGTAATTGTTGTTTAAATACATTGACCCGAAACCGTGAAACATTCGGGACATTAATGGCAAAGTTACATTCCCAATCATTTTCGAAGTCTAAACGTTGTTTGTCATTCATTAAACTATAAGCAAACAACTTGGTTTTTTCTGCCGTAAGGGCTTGTTGTCCTAAAGGGCGCATCAAACCCTGTAGCTTAATGCTAGGTGGGAAATCTGCGGTAATAAATAAATCAGATCCCCCATACTCAACTACTTTAGTGAGCATATGAAACATAAAGGTTTTGGCTTCTTCTAATAATTCAGTGGTATACATGGGTCAACCTAACGTAAAAACGAGACTTATGAGTGTTGTTTGTTGGAAAATGGTTCATCAAAAGAAAACATCTCCTTGTTTCTTTTAAATGAAGGACAACACGGTTTTTTGAATCATCAGATTATTTCAAAAAGCGACCAAACGTTCTACTTTTAATGTATTTTTTGTTTTTTATATCAATGTGATGTGATAATTTTTGTCGCTTTTTTACTTAGTGTGTTTGTAAAAGTGTGATCCATTTCAAATCGAATTTAGCACTTTGATGTTCCACGTGAAACATTGCTGTATTTAGTTCAAGTTTGGTTGTATCTCGGTAAGCTCAGCTAGCCCTTAAACATGATATGCGTACAATACGGAAAACCTTTTATTCGAGTTGCACTATGCTAAAAAAAATTGGAATGCTGGCTGTGTTGGGAGGAGTGTCTACCCTAGCAATGGCGAATGTTGAGACATTGAAAAGCAATTTAAGTAAACAGTATCCAAATATGGAGATCACAAATATCCAAAAAACAGAAATGTCAGGCTTGTATAGTGCCAATCTTGATAATCAAATTATTTACTTGGATGAAAATGCACAACATATGTTCATAGGATCTATGATTCGCCTACAAGATCAGAAAAATCTGACCAAGGATTTAGTGCTCAAACAAAACTCTATTGATTGGAAACAACTTCCTTTTCAGGATGCAATTAAAACGGTAAAAGGTAGTGGTAAACGTCAGTTGGCTATTTTTTCAGATCCGAATTGCCCGTACTGCAAACAGCTAGAAGCAGAACTTGATAAACTCAATGATGTGACCATCTATACATTTATTTATCCATTAAAAGCACAATCACTCACTGTATCTAAGCAGGTCTGGTGTGAGCAAAATCAAACTGTAGCGTGGAAAAACTTGTTGCAAAAAAATGTTCAGCCGAAAGCAAAAACATGTGAAAACCCAATTGAGAGAAACCTGAGCTTAGGGCGTAAATTGGGTGTGAATGGTACACCAACGTTAATCTTTTCAAATGGTTTAAAAATGGTGGGGGGGCGAAGTGCCGCTGATATTCAAATGATTTGGAAAGAACTAGGTTTATAACATCAGATGCTCCCAATTCAAGTTAATGATTTGGGAGCTATCAGACTGATTAGGTCTTTTTCATAATTAAATTATAAATAAACAGAATAATCACTGCCCCTATCACAGAAGCAATAAATCCTGCTGCTGAATTTTCGCCATAAAGCCCCAATAGTCGACCACCATAAGTCGCGAGTAAAGAACCTGCTATACCAAGCGCAGTCGTCACTATAAAGCCTGCTTTATCATTTCCTGGATGCAAAGCGCGAGCAATCAAACCCGCAAAGAAACCAACGACGATTGCTACAATAAGAGACCACATTGTATTTTCTCCTTGTTTTAACATTAGTATTTTGTCTTATCCTGCTAGATTTCACCTTGAAATGTCTGTAGTCAATTGCCCACTTGTGTCGTATTTTTGTGCAAAATTGAACAGTGTTTGATGAAAGCTCAAGTATAAAAAAAGGTACGCAAGCGTACCTTATCAATATTTAATCTGCTTTTAGTTATGACAGCATCGTTATTAAAAAATGCTAAGTACCTATGCCAATTAAAGACCAATTTCTCCAATGAATGGGAGATGACGATACTTCTGGTCGTAATCTAGGCCGTAGCCGACAATAAAACGATCTTCGACTTCAAAGCCTAAGAATTTCACTTCTAAATCAATTTCACGGCGTGATGGTTTGCTCACCAGAGTACATAGTTCGATTGAATTTGGATTACGTGTTTTGAGCATTTCAACAACTTTGCTCAAGGTATTCCCAGAGTCAATAATATCTTCGACAACGAGGACATCTTTGCCGTTAATCTCACCATCGAGATCTTTTAATATTTTGACATCACGCGTGGAAACCGTACCACCGCCATAACTTGAAACCGTCATAAAGTCGAGTTCATGTGGCTTTTCAATTGCACGGCATAAATCTGCCATGAAAATGACTGAACCACGCAATAAGCCAATCAATACCAGTTCTTTATCACTTTGAGCATAGTGTGCGTTGATTTTGTCACCAAGTTGTTTCACTTTGGCTTGGATCTCTTCACTGGAAATCATTACGCGCATTGCAACAGTCATCGATAGATTCCTAAAACTTTAAAAATGGGAAAATAAAAAAGGTGTTGACCTGCAACACCTCGAAATCTTGAGTTAATACGAGAATTTTAAAACAAAATGAATTTTCATGCATCTTTTGATGCTGATGAAAATGTATCATTTTGAGAGGAATGACTGTCTCGTCGAAGTAAAACAGCACATCCGATCGCCAATAAGAGAAGTCCTAAGCTTTTTGAATTAAATGCTTTGGTTTTGCTGATAGGCCTTTTGTCCATAGATATAAGTCGCCTCAATATTGCGGTCATCGCCCATGGTAAATAGTGCAAACAAACTATCTTCGATGGATTTAGCACGTGATTGACGCAACTGTTGTAATGCCGTTGCTTTAAGATCAAGTACTACAAAATCCGCTTCTTTACCTACATTAAAGTTACCCAGCTTATCATCTAAATCTAGCGCTTTTGCGCCACCTAGAGTGGCGTGGTACAACGATTCATATGCGGATAATTTATCACCTTGTAGTTGTTGTACCTTGTAGGCTTCATTGACTGTTTGCAATAGGCTAAACGAAGTTCCTGCACCAATATCTGTACCGAGTCCAACTTTGACTTGCTGATCCCATGTTTTCTTTAAGGGAAATAAGCCACTGCCTAAGAACAAGTTTGATGTTGGGCAAAAAGCAATTGCTGAGTTTGTATCATGCATACATTTCCACTCTGTATCCTCTAAATGTACACAGTGTGCGAAAACGGAGCGCTGACCTGTTAAACCATAGTGGTGATAAACATCAAGATAACCATTTTGATGAGGAAATAAATCTTTCACCCATGCAATTTCATCTTTATTTTCACTTAAATGTGTGTGCACATACACATCAGGGAACTCTGCTTTAAGTTGCCCTGCTCGTTCAAGTTGTTCTGGTGTCGAGGTTGGTGCAAAACGTGGGGTAATCGCATAAAGTGCGCGACCTTGACCATGCCACTTCTGTATTAATGCTTTAGAATCAACATAAGCGCTTTCTGCGCTATCACATAGCGCTTCAGGTGCATGACGATCCATCATTACTTTGCCTGCGATTAAACGCATTTGGTGCTGTTCTGCGGCTTCAAATAAGGCATCAACAGACTCTGGATGTACGGTACAAAAAACTAAAGCTGTGGTCGTACCATTTTTGAGTAGTTCATTAACAAAAAATTTGGCAATTTCTTGTGCATAGGCTTTGTCTTTAAACTGGATTTCTGTTGGAAATGTATAGGTATTTAACCAACTTAATAATTGTTCGCCATAAGCACCCACCATTTCAGTCTGTGGGAAGTGAATGTGCGTATCAATCATTCCAGGGATGATCAGTTGTTCTGGGTAATGTTGAATCTCAACATCTGTAGGAAGATGATCTTGAGCAGCTTCCCAAGGGCCAAACCAGCGAATTTTGCCCTGTTCAGTGATCAGAACACCATCCTCAATATAACGAACCTGCTCTGCGATCTCTGACGCGTGTGAAACTATATTTTGAATATCTAAGAAGCGACCACGAACAACCGTGATGGGAGTAGCCAAAGTCATAACAACCTACAATTTTACTTTTTTCGGTTGATTGTACCTGATTTTGATCATTTTACTGGATTGTTCTCATATTTTGACGGAGTAAAATGGATAGAAGTGAACTAATCATCTGAATCAATTCACTTTACTTTTAAGCTCAAATGAGTAAATTGTCAGCAATAATTATACTTTTTGGAAAAATAAGCATGTATTTTTGGAATACCAAAGCACTTGCACATGAACTTGCCGAAGATACTTTGAGCAAACAGCATTATAAAAATTATTATTTAGCTGCGGCTTTGGTCGTGAGTGTGGTGTATTACTATGGGATGTATTCTCCTTATTATGATGTACGTGTGATTAGCCTAGAAGCCATTTTAACTTTATTTATTATGCTGATTGGTATTCAACGAACTTATCAAGCCAATGGTGCTGATGAGGGAATCAATTTTTTGAATCGGATCACCGCCCTCTCCTTTCCGATCTTGATTCAAACCACAGTTGCTGGTGTGGTTTTTGGAGTTGTTCTTTTGCTGATCTATCAATATTTTGGATTGGCTCAGACTGCATTTGCAATATGGTATGAATGGTGTGTGTCAGCCTTTACAATTTTTCTGCAAATTTTATTTTTTACACGTTTAGTGTCTTATATGAAACGTGTGGCAGCACATACGATTTAAACTTGATACGGTCAGGATGTATCTCATTAAATCCTGACCGATTGATGATTGTTATCTAGATTTACTCTATAAAATAATGCGCTGCGAAATGTGCATCATTGCCAATAATGTCATAACAGTCTTCACGAATCGACATGCCTGCACATTGATGTCCGACCATCCATAACCCCAGTGTCGGTAACTGACCAGAAAATAACGGCGTGTCGACCCACTTCTGAATCACATAACCATATTTGTCATAATCATCAAAATAAAAACTACCTGAAGCAGCGCCCTGATCCTGACCATCTTGCAAGACACGGATATTTGCCCCTTCTCTCGCCAAGATTGGTTTTTTTACCCATTTTCCACTGAAGTTTTGTTCAGGGTCATAGGCATAGGTTTCAACCAACAGTGGGTGATTTGGATACCGCTTCCATAGCTCAACTAAAATCGCTTTATTGGAGAGCAACATTTTCCAACAAGGTTCAATCCAGTTCGTTTCTGGCTGAAGATACTGGGCAAATGATTCTTCCCAAATCCATTCCCACGGATATAACTTAAATAGATTTTGAATCGGTCGATTGTTTAGATCTACAAAACTCTGACCATTCCAACCAATATTTTCCATCGACAGTTCAGAGACCTGTAAATGAGCTTGAAAGGCAGTATCCATTAAGTATTCTAAATTGCCCCAATCTTCTCTCCCTGCTTCCTGACAAGCTGCAAAGTGGAGATGGCTTCCCCGAGGCAAAATAGTTTTCCAACGCTTAATCAGGTCTTCGTGAATGCTGTTGAATTGATCTCGATTTGCAATGCCTGAGACTTGTTCGATCCATAGCCATTGCGCTACAGAGGCTTCCAATAAACCCGTGGGTGTATCCGCATTGTATTCCAGCATTTTGATCTGCAATCCATCATAGGCGAAATCAAAACGTCCATAGAGCATCGGATTATTCCGACGCCATGAATGCTCAATATGTGGAATAGCAGCCTGTGGAATCTGGAAATAATTGGGATAATCACCACGTTGAATTAAATCCCCTACTACAGCTAAACACATTTGATGAAGTTCGTTTGCTGCATCTTCCAACTGTTCGATTTGTTTTAGCGTGAACTCGTAGGCGACACCTTCCGACCAATAAATAGAACCGTCCAATGAAGGTAGATTAAAATAATCGAACCCAATCTTTTGGTGTTCAAGCTGCCAATCGGTACGTGGGGAAAATAATTTTCTTTTCATATTGTTGTTCTAATTTAACCACCGAAAGACATGCCACCACGTCCAAATCCGCCACGGATTGGAGAAGATAATGAAGAACTTTTCAGCGTAGTTGAAACAGTGGGTTGTCCCACACTAAGATTGCTTCTAGGTCGTAAAGTATGACCTCTAAACGAGACCTCACGATTATTTTGGTAGTATTGTGGTCCTAGATAACGGTTTGATCCATAACTACCTGCATAATAACCACTACTCGCGTTGTTATTCTCTTCTTCACAAGTGTCAGTATTCCAGTCCGCTGCGCAGTCATATTGGTTGTTGTAAACATCTTGAACCAATGGACCATCATTATGGCTACATGCAGTTAATAATAGCGGGACGACAACGAGATTGATTTTTTTAGAACGCATAATCTGCCACTCATTTAATTCAGTTGTAAGCGCCTTCATGGCGAACCAACTTTGTTTATTATGTTTCTAATCAGAAAGATAAAAGCGTAAAGCCGACATATCATATTGATCTGTTTTTTTAATGTACAGTCTAATTTTTAGTTTTTAAATCTCAAGACATCTGAAGCTCAGATGTCTTGAGTGATTCGCTTAGGATTGTAGCTGTTTTTTGTTATGACGCAGAGAAAGGTAAGCTGTAATGCTTAAGACGAGGACGATGAAGCCTAATGAAATCCAAATCGGCATGTGGAACACGTCGAGCATCAGCATTTTTGCACCAATAAACAGTAAGATAATCCCTAAACCGTATGGCAAGTAATGCAATTTAGTTGCCGCACCAGCCAACAAGAAGAACATCGCGCGTAAGCCTAAAATCGCCATTAAGTTTGCAGTCAAGACGATAAATGGATCACTTGTTACCGCAAAAATCGCTGGAATTGAGTCGACCGCAAAGATAACGTCAGAACCTTCAACCAAAATCAGAACTAAAAATAATGGTGTCGCCCACAACAAACCATCACGGCGAACAAAGAATTTTTCACCCTCAAGCTGTGGCGTGATACGCATATGTTTGCGTAACCATTTTAAGGTTTTGATATCTTCGATATTGGTTTCTTCGTCTTGTCCTTTTAGGAATTTGAAACCTGTATAGACCAAGAATGCACCGAAGATGTAAAGAACCCATGAAAACTCTTGAACGAACCATGCACCGATAAAAATAAAGATGGTTCTTAATACGATGGCACCTAATACGCCGTAGAGTAGGATTTTACGTTGCAGTGCAGAAGGAATTGCAAATGCAGAGAAAATCATTAACCAAACAAAAACGTTGTCAATCGCTAAAGATTTTTCTAACAAATAACCTGCAAAGTATTCCATGGTTTTTTGGTTGGCTATACCTACCCCAACAGTTTGTTGTAAATAGAACCACAAACCACCACCAAACATTACCGCAACTGAAACCCAAGCAATACTCCAATAAGCCGCTTGCTTAATTGGAACATCCTGATTTTGCTTTTGTTTAAAGCCCAAAAAATCGATCAGTAGCATCACGATGACGATGCCAAAGAAGATGGCATATAGCCATATATTACCGATAGTGTCCATCACAACTCCCTATCTGGCAAATGGGCATAAAAAAACCTTGACCAGTTGCCAGATGAATAAAAAACATCTGTTTCAACATGATCAAGGTCTTGCCTACATCACAATGTACTGTGATGCTCAGAGTCCGACTTTTTGCAAAGTGTAATGACGAAACTCTGACACCGAAGGCATGATATGCACTTGGGCTTGGAGGAGGCTACTCCCCTTGTCAAACTAATTCTGTATGGACGGTAACATCCAAATATGTACATAGGATTACATAATTTGTGTGTTTGTGCAATTTTTGAATGAATAAATTTTCAACAATATTTTATCATGCTCGTTGTTGCCCTTTCATTCTGAAGGATTTTCTTTGCAATGATGAACAAAATACAGCGTAGAGAAAAAACATATGAGTGCTGAAAAACTTCACCACACAACATTAAAGGCATTTGCCCCACGAGATCCCCAAGAATCACATCGTGCCGCTACCCCTTTGGAGTTGTTATTTGATTTGGTTTTTGTTGTTGCGATTGCAACTGCAGGTCAACAACTGCATCACGCTATGGTCGAAGGTCATTTGTGGCATGCTTTACCGACCTACTTTATGGTGTTTTTTTGCACTTTGGTGGGCATGGATGAACTTTTCTTGGTTTGCTTCAGCCTATGACAATGACGATACGCTGTATCGTTGTTTGACCTTTGTACAAATGGCTGGTTCTTTAGTCATGGCGGCAGGTATTCCTGCGGTATTTCAGCAGCATAATTTTGACATGATCATTATCGGTTATGTGATTATGCGGTTGGCTTTGGTGACCCAGTGGATTCGTGTCGCTAAACATGATCCTTTGCGAAAAGTAACCGCCTATCGATATGCCATCGGCATTGTATTAGTTCAATTAGGTTGGTTGATTACTAATTTTAGTTCGATTCATCTTAGTCCGTTGCTCTTTCTAGTCTTGGTGATATGTGAACTAGCAGTACCTTCTATGCCGAAAAACATGCGATCACACCTTGGCACCCACATCATATTGTGGAGCGTTATGGCTTGTTAACGATTATCGTATTAGGTGAGTCGATTATTGGATGTTTTGCTGCCACTCAAGATGCATTTTCGAATCAGGTATTGAATCTTGAAGAGATTTTTCTGATTGTAGGTGGGCTATTGATGATGTTTGCGATGTGGTGGGTTTATTTTGATCGCAGTCATCACCACCATCAACGCCGTGGTGTACAACCATTTTTATGGGGTTATGGGCACTTTCTCATTTTTATTAGTATTGCTGTGTTAGGGGCTGCATTAGCCGCTGCGGTCGATGTTTCAACGAAACATGCCGAAATTTCAGCTCAAATGATGGGTTTGATTATTGCCGCAAGTTTGGTTGTTTATAGCACCTGCGTATGGCTATTTTATGAAGCGTTTTATTTAAAGGGATGGAGACGTTAGATTTATCCAATCACGGTTTTTATTCTATTGTGTATGCCATTTATCTTTAATCAGATTGGACACATTGTGTTTGCGATGGCGATTGTCTACATCCTTCGTCTTATGTTGTCTAAAGCTTTTTGATGAATTGTGATGATGAGCAAAGCATCACAACGCATTAAGCTTCATTTCCATTTGAACTACCACCAAGTTTGGCGTTTTAATACGCTAACTTGGTAGGCTCAAAAAATTTTCAAAATTTCATTTCGAAGAAACTGATGGCGAGGATTCTGTCTGACGTGTTCGTGCCAATACATCCCCATTTTAATTTTAGGCAGCTCGATGGGTAACTGATGTATTTTTAAATCTTGCGCATAATGCAGATGTTTTAAAATACTGTGAGGAATGGTGAGAATCGCCTTGGGATACTGAGCCAAGACTTGTAAGGCAGTGGAATAGTGCTGACAGCGCATAAAAATTTGTCGAGAAAGTTGCTGTCGATTGAGATAAATATCTTCAAGTAATAATCCTGTTCGCCGAGAGGACACTCCGATATGTGGTGAGGATAAATAGAGCGATAAATCCATCTCTGTTTGAAGTGTACACGCCACAAAATGATCTTCAATCAAGTTTTCAAACTGTAAATTTTCTTGATAGGGTTGTACTAGATCAATCACAAAATCAATTTGTTGTGCTGAAAGATCAGCCAGCATATTTTTTCGATCAAGTTTGGAACTCAAAAACTGAATATCGAGATTGAGTTGACTAAAATGATGCACTAATTGAGGAAAAATAATCGGTTCAATTTCATCATGAATTGCGATTTTCACGCTTTTCAGCATGCTAGGATCAAAGTCGTGTTGTGGAATCGCAATATTTTGAATCGTTGATAACGCCGTTTGAATCGGTTGATAAATTTGTTCGGCAAAAGGTGTGGGAAGCATTTTTTGTCCACTACGCACAAATAATTCATCTTTAAGTTGCAGACGCAAACGTTGTAAAGCATGACTGACCGCAGATTGACTAATACAAAGAAGTTGAGCGGCCTTAGAAATGCTTTTTTGCTCAAAAATCGCAATAAAAAGTGGATACAGATTGATATCAATACGAAGGAAGTTACCCACTTCCAATGGATTTGTATTATGAATCTGATTCATAGTTTTGCATAAAATAAAATCATTTCATTCATAATAAGTTTTCGCTTAAGGTGATGTAAAGCAGCGAATTCAGTTTCGCCACATATTTACCTTGAGGGAAATGATGATGTTTGCATTATCTGAACGTGCACAGGATTTTATTGCTCGCACACAGGGGTTTATCCAACAAGAAATAGAACCAATAGAAAAAGCATTTTGGGATGAAACACATCGTTTAAATGTCGATGGTGATTGGACCAAATGGCAATGGCCAGCACAACTTGAACAACTCAAAGCGAAAGCCAAAGCAGCAGGCTTATGGAATATGTTCTTGCCTGATAGTGAACTGGGTGCAGGTTTATCGGTACAGGAATATGCACATATTGCTGAATTGACGGGGCGTAGTTTACTGGCTCCGACAGTATTCAACTGTAATGCGCCTGATAGTGGCAATATGGAGCTGCTATGGCGTTATGGCAGTCAGGAACAAAAACAACAATGGCTGCAACCACTACTGAATGGTGAGATTCGGTCTGTATTCTGCATGACTGAACCTGCGGTCGCGTCAAGCGATGCGACTAATATGCAAGCCACGGCAGTGATTGATGGTGATGAAATTGTTCTGAATGGGCGTAAATGGTGGTCATCTGGCTTGGGTGATCCGAATGCAAAAATCATTATTTTTATGGCTTATACGCCAGACCCCAACAAAGATCGTCATCATCAACACTCAATGGTATTGGTACCGATCGACACGCAAGGCGTAACGATTGAACGGATGTTGCCTGTGTTTGGTGATTACGATGCACCGCATGGACATGGACAGGTCAGTTTTGACAATGTGCGTGTACCTGTGAGCAACTTTATTGGTGGTGCGGGTCAAGGATTTGAAATTGCTCAAGGGCGCTTAGGACCTGGTCGTATTCATCACTGTATGCGTTGTATCGGTGCAGCGGAAAAAGCGTTAGAACTCATGATTGATCGTGGCATGTCACGCAAGGCATTTGGTAAAGAAATTCTTAAACTTGGCGGCAATTTAGAACGTGTCGCGGAAGCCCGTGTGCAGATCGATCAAGCTCGCTTATTAACGCTGTATGCTGCTTATAAGATGGATACCTTAGGTAATATGGCAGCACTCACCGAAATTTCTGCAATCAAAGTCGTTGCACCGACTGTATTGCAAAACGTCGTTGATATGGCGATCCAAATTCACGGTGGTGAAGGTGTGTCACGCGATACTCCGCTGACAGCATTTTTCAATCAAGCACGCAGTTTACGTTTAGCTGATGGACCTGATGAAGTGCATAAGGGCATGATTGCTAAATTAGAATTGAAAAAACGTGGCTATGGTCGTTAATAAGGATAAAAAAATGACAATGATTGATATCGGCGGTCAGGTTCGTCACGGTGAAGAATTGGATATTTCCGCTGTTGAAAAGTGGTTAAAGGATCAAGGTGTTCAACTGCAAGGTCAAGCACAAGTCACTCAATACTCAGGTGGCGCTTCGAATTGGACCTATCGTTTGCAATACGACAATCAAGATTTAATCCTACGACGTCCACCGAAAGGCACTAAAGCCAAATCAGCGCATGATATGGCTCGTGAATACAATGTGCAGAAGCATCTTGCACCGTTCTACCCAGTCCTACCTGAAATGGTTGCATTGTGTCAGGAAGAGAACGTAATAGGTTGTGATTTCTATGTCATGAAGCGGATTGAAGGCATCATTCCGCGAGCTAATTTACCCAAAGAATTACAATTGAATCAGTCACAAGTTCAACAGTTGTGTCTGAATGTTTTGGATAAATTAATTGAATTGCATCAAGTGCCATATCAAGGTACAGAACTGGAAAAACTGGGCAAAGGCGAAGGCTATTGCCGCCGTCAAGTTGAAGGTTGGGATGCACGTTATAGTAAAGCGCTTACGCCAAATGTACCTGATTTTAGCTTTGTGCGGGAATGGCTACAGCAACATATTCCAGCGGATTCTAAAACTTGTGTCATTCATAATGATTGGCGTTTTGATAATGTCATTTTAGATCCACAACAACCAACTACAGTGATCGGAGTACTGGACTGGGAAATGGCGACTATTGGTGATCCGCTGATGGATTTAGGCAGTGCTCTCGCCTACTGGATTCAAGAAGATGACGATGCTTTGATGAAGTCTAGTCGTCGTCAACCGACCAATCTACTAGGCATGCTGACACGTCAACAGGTGGTGGACTACTACTTGGAAAAAACTGGTTTGCAACCTGCCAATTGGGCATTTTATGAAGTATTTGGTTTGTTCCGTTTGGCGGTGATTGCTCAACAGATTTATTATCGTTATTACCATCAGCAAACCGATAATCCAGCCTTTAAGGATTTCTGGATCATGATTCATGCCTTACATATTCGGGCACTTAAATTAATTGCACAAAACAATGCTGAAGCACAGCAGTTAATTCCTGAATATGGAGCGAAATTACAGGATATTTTAAAACGATGACCACTATCTATTTGGTACGACATGGGCAGGCATCATTTGGCGCTGCGAGTTATGATCAGCTTTCAGCCAAAGGTGAACAACAGGCGCAGGTGGTGGGTGATTTTTTTAAACATACCTTGAAAGAACATCCTTTGGTGCTTGCAGGATCAATGCAGCGGCATCAGCAAACAGCACAATTGGCCTTGGCTCAAAGTTTTGATGATGCACCAATTCATACAGAGTCGGCTTGGAATGAGTTTGATCATCAACAAGTATTTGCCAAATATGATGAACGTTTTAATCAACCTGAGTTATTGAAGCAGGATGTTGAGTTAATTGCCAATCCACGTGCTTATCTTGCCAAAATTTTTGATGGCGCGATTGAACGCTGGATAGGAGAGCAATATGACCATGAATATCATGAGACATGGTTAGGCTTTCAAACACGTGTAGAAGGTGCTTTACATGGTTTATGTCAGCACATTGATGCCACACAACCACGTCAGGCTGTAGTGTTTAGTTCAGGTGGTGTGATTTCTGTGGCGGTTGGCAAGGTTCTAGGTTTGAATGCTAAACAGATTTTTGCGCTGAATTGGTCGATTGCCAATGCCAGTATCACCACATTGCGTTGGACAGATGGTCGTTTGCAATTACTCAGTTTCAATGAGCATCATTATTTGAAAGCGCGTGATGCTGAACTCTTAACATGGATATAAATAAGAATAGGTGAAGGAAATGACAAAGACGATTTTAATTACAGGTGCAAGTTCAGGTTTAGGCGCTGGGATGGCACGTGAATTTGCAGCCAAAGGATACAATTTGGCATTGTGCGCACGCCGTTTAGATCGTTTGGAATCCTTACAACAAGAATTGCAAAGCCAGTTTGCAATTCAGGTCAAAATCAAAAGTCTTGATGTGACTCATTACGATGATGTTTTTACGGTTTTTAAAGCTTTTCAGCAGGAATTTGGGACAATTGACCGGATTATTGTCAATGCAGGTGTAGGTGATGGTCGTCGTATTGGTAAAGGGCATTTTGAAGTAAATCGTGCCACAGCGGAAACCAACTTTATTTCAGCATTGGCACAGTGCGAAGCAGCAGTTGACATCTTCAGAGCGCAAAATAAGGGTCATTTGGTGGTGATCTCCTCAATGAGTGCAATGCGCGGTTTACCGAAGCATTTGTCGACCTATGCTGCGAGTAAAGCAGCAGTGGCACATTTAGCGGAAGGCATTCGTGCAGAGTTGTTGGATACGCCAATTAAAGTTTCAACCATTTTCCCCGGCTATATTCGTACTGAAATGAATGAGGGTGCGAAAAAACTACCATTTGAAGTGGATGAAAAGACGGGTTGCAAGGCGTTGGTGAAAGCCATTGAGAAGGAGTCAGTAAAGGCTTATGTTCCGCAGTGGCCGTGGTTGCCAATGGGGATAGCAATGAAGATTTTGCCTTTAAAACTCGTGAATAAATTGAGTTAAAGATTACTGTGGAGTCTTGCCGAGTTCTCATCTTATTTCAGGATAAACTTTCAGTTCGACCTATTTTTGTTTCGGCAAAAGTAGGCAAAACCATTGTCATCCACAAAACCTGACCACTTCTTTCAATAAATGAATTAATTGCAAAAACGGTATCTTTTTTATACCCCGCAGGTTGTGGATGACATTTCCGAGTAGCATGTTTTTTGTCGAACTCAGGTTAAATTAATTTTTTGCTGATATTTACTATAGTGACGGCGGCATGGATGCCGCCTGTTTGGCAGGGGTCACATGGATGTACCCTCTGCTAAACAAAGGATTTTTGCTTACTTTTCATCCCCGAAAAGTGAGATATGCCTATACAAAAGGTATAGGTTTTTTCCTAATAAATGAGGCCGTGCAATACCTGTATTTACTAAGACAAAGCCTTAATTAACTTTTGGTGTAAACCACCAAAACCACCATTGGACATGATCACCACAGCATCGCCCTCGCCTGCTTCATTCACTACACGGGCAATGATGTCATCCAAAGAGCGGCTGACTTCAGCCTTGTTTGAAGATGCTGAGATTACAGGTTGTAAATCCCAGTCTAAACCTTCTGGTTGATACCAAATTACCTCATCCGCTAAACGTACAGAGTGCGCCAAACCATCTTTATGACTGCCCATACGCATAGTGTTAGAACGTGGTTCAATGATTGCCCAAAGTTTACGTTCACCAAGACGTTTACGTGCGCCGTCGAGTGTAGTTTCAATCGCAGTTGGGTGATGGGCAAAGTCATCATAGACTTCGATGCCACGCACAGTACCTAACAGCTCCATACGGCGCTTTACACCACCAAAGTTAGATAATGCTTCACAGGCTTGTTCAAGGCTGACACCGACATGCTGAGCAGCAGCAATCGTTGCCAAAGCATTGGCTACACTGTGTTGTCCTGTCATATTCCATTTTACTTCCCCGATTGCCTTGCCATTTTCAAGGACTTTAAAATGACTACCATCGGCACTGATCAGCTCCGCTGATAAAGCAGCTTGGTCATTAGGTTCAAGACTGGTGCGAACCACAGGCGTCCAACAGCCTTGTTCTAATACTTCATCAATATTGGTTTCAGTAATTGGCGCAATAATACGACCTTCGCTTGGAATGGTACGTACTAAATGATGAAACTGTTTTTGAATCGCAGCAAGATCATCAAAAATGTCAGCATGATCAAATTCAAGATTGTTTAAAATCGCAGTTTTTGGATGATAATGGACGAACTTAGAACGCTTATCGAAGAAAGCAGAATCATATTCATCAGCTTCCACACAGAAATATTTGCCACCACCTAAACGTGCACTTTCGCTAAAACCAAGTGGTACACCACCAATTAAGAAACCTGGATTTAAACCTGCTTGATCGAGTACCCATGCCAACATTGTAGTCGTCGTCGTTTTTCCATGTGTACCCGCGACACCTAGGACATGTTTACCTTGTAGCACATGATCAGCTAAGAATTGTGGGCCAGAAATATAAGGTAAACCTTCATTGAGCATATACTCGATCGCATCAATACCACGTTTCATGGCATTGCCGACGATTACGAGATCGGGATGTGGTTGCAAATGGCTACGATCATAACCTTGCATCAGTTCGATGCCTGCATTTTCGAGTTGAGTCGACATCGGTGGATAAACATTGGCATCTGAACCTGTGACTTTATGTCCTAAATCTCGTGCTAATAGAGCCAAAGACCCCATAAATGTGCCACAAATACCCAAAATATGCAGATGCATAACTCGCCTACTCCACTGCTTTGCATACAGCACGGAACACGTGTGTATGATTGTCGTTATCAATAAAATTCAATCGCAACGATAGCAAGGCTTGCAGTGAAAAGATAGTCAAAATTCGTTGTTGTTCTTCACTTAAAATTTAAGCGAGAAGTGTTAAGATTTCATCGTTTTTAAGATGTATCTATCTCCCTGTTGTCTTTATTTTCCGAATCAGAAGGACGCTATTTTGAGCCCGACGCTTTTAGCCCTGTGTTTATTGATTATTTCAAACTGTTTTATGACCTTGGCATGGTATGGACATCTCAAAATCTTACACGATGCTCCGCTTTGGCAAGCGATTCTATTTAGCTGGTGTATCGCTCTACTCGAATACAGTTTTATGATCCCCGCAACGAAATTATTAAATCAATATGGCTGGAGCTTGGGGGAAATGAAAATTACCCAAGAAGTCGTGACACTATTGGTTTTTGTTCCGTTCATGATTTTTTTATTTAAACAGCCATTTAAATTAGATTATGTCTGGGCAATGTTGTGTTTGCTTGGGTGCGTCTACTTTGTTTTTCGTAATCAGAGCTAGTTTTTCTATGCGATGCTTAATCGTTTCTGTAGTTGGGGATGCCTGAAAAAAACGCTATAATATCCCCCAATTTATTCCTTTGTGCTTGGCGCAAGTCGAGACACTCTCCTCTTTTTATCTTGTTTTGGAAAAGCCAATGAATGCGGTCGCAACAGATAACCAACCTTTAGTCGGGATTATCATGGGTTCTCAATCGGATTGGGCAACACTTGAACATACCGCAAACATGCTCAAACAGTTGGGTGTGCCTTTTGAAGCTGAAGTGGTTTCTGCGCACCGCACACCAGATCGTTTATTTGAATATGCTGAAACAGCACGTGATCGTGGTATCCAAGTGATTATCGCGGGAGCTGGTGGTGCTGCACATTTACCAGGAATGTGCGCAGCAAAAACTGATTTGCCAGTGCTTGGCGTGCCAGTAAAATCTTCGATTTTAAACGGTGTTGATTCGTTGTTATCGATTGTGCAGATGCCTGCAGGTATCGCGGTAGGCACATTGGCAATTGGCCAAGCTGGTGCGACCAATGCAGCAATTATGGCAGCTCAAATTCTAGGTTTAACACGTCCAGAGATCGCAAAAAATGTTGCAGATTTCCGTACTGCACAAACTGAAAAAGTATCGAGTAATAACATTCCTGGTCAAGTATAACGAGGTTGATCATGAATAAAACCATCGGTATTTTTGGTGGCGGACAGCTTGGACGCATGATGGCGCAAGCCGCTTTACCACTCAATATTCAATGTAGCTTTTTCGAAGCAGAAACAGATTGCCCTGCGGCTATTCTAGGTCCTGTATTTTCAAGTAAAGATCCACAAGCGCTTCAAGCTTTCATCGCAAGTGCTGAAGTATTCAGTCTTGAGTTTGAAAATACGCCTGTAGCTGATGTGGATGTTCTGACTCAGACCAAAACATTACACCCTCCTCGTCTTGCTTTAGCGACGGCTCAGAACCGTTTAGCTGAAAAAGGCTTGTTTGATGAGTTAGCTATTCCTGTTGCGCCCTATCGAGCAGTGGATAGCTTGCAAAGTTTAAAGCAAGCTGTTGCTGAATTAGGCTTACCGATCGTATTAAAAACCGTAACAGGTGGCTACGATGGTAAAGGTCAGTTCGTATTGCGTTCAGAAGATCAAATTGATACAGCTTGGGCAGAACTTGGGCCTGCAAAAAGTCTAATCGCTGAAAGTTTTGTGAAATTCAGTCGAGAAGTATCGATTATTGCAGTACGTGGACAAGATGGCGATGTCAAAACGTGGGCATTGGCAGAAAATCATCATCACAATGGTATCTTGTCACACTCGATTGTTCCTGCGCCAAACAGTACAGATTTACAGCCTGTTGCACAAGATTACATTACCCGTTTATTGAACCATTTGAATTATGTGGGTGTGCTTACGCTTGAGTTATTCGTAACTGAGCAAGGGCTTTATGCCAATGAAATGGCATGTCGTGTACACAACTCAGGACATTGGTCGATTGAAGGTGCGATTTGTTCGCAATTTGAGAATCATATTCGTGCAGTTGCAGGCTTACCACTTGGTGCAACGGATGTTGTTCGTCCAACTGTGATGGTAAATATCATCGGGCAACATCCTAAATCTGAGGACGTTTTAGCGCTGAAAGGTGCTCATTTACATCTTTATAATAAGTCTGAGCGTGCTGGTCGTAAGTTAGGACATATCACTTTGATGCCGAATAATTCTGATGAATTAACAGATTTATGCCGTCAATTGGCTCAAATTTTACCTGTGCCTTTAGCTTTGACGACTGATATGAATATCTAAGTTATCCACAATGCAACGAAAAGCGATCCTCGGATCGCTTTTTTATTGGCTTAATGTTTTTGAATTTAAAAATGTATAAGGAATTTGGTTGTGGATAACTCTTGCTGGTGTTTTGAATTTAAACAAGGTGTCCTTAATTTGAATTTAAAACTGGGTTTTGGTTGTTAGGTTACTTTTAAATTCAAAAGTATGGGGTGAGATTTAAATTTAAACTTGATGATTTAAGTTGTTTTGAATTTAAATTTTAGTGGTGTGTATCAATGACTATATGCTGATTTTAAAGAGAAAATTGGCTTAATTCATCTTCTTGATAGTTTTAGGATGATTGCTAAGGAAATAAATTTAAATTGAGTAGTTTTTTTGAATTTAAAACAAGTTGTATGACTTGGATTGTGTTTTGAATTCAAAAAAGATGTGCTGATTTGAATTTAAAAAAAGATAGGTCAAAGTTTTTAAATTTAAAAATCGCAAGTTTTATGAATTTAAAATATTCATTTAAATTTAAAAGACAAGAAATGAATTCAAAGTTACGATTCCAAACGATACATGCTGTTGCTGCATGCTATCTTGAATACGAAATTTAAATTCAAAAATTCTGGTTAAGACATGAAACATTCTTTGCGTTTTTTTCTAGGCACTGCCTTATTCACTTTATTCAATCAAGCTCATGCGGAACTGGTGATTAATGGTGCTACCATTTCAGCTACCACTGTAACGCCAACTAGCAACGTTTATTCTCCAAGTTCAAATTTTCAGGGATGTTTGGCAAATTTACGTTCTCAAGCCATCGCATCTGGTGTTTCTGCTTCGACCTATGATCGTTATACGCAAAATCTAACGCCAGATTATTCAGTGATTGATAAATTAAATTATCAACCTGAATTTTCGACACCGATTTGGGATTATTTATCTGGTTTGGTTGATAACGAGCGTGTGCAAGCAGGTCAACAGAAACTTACACAGCATCAAGACGTACTACGCCGAGTAGAACAAGCCTATGGTGTTCCAGCAGAGGCAGTCGTTGCTGTTTGGGGGGTTGAGAGTAACTATGGTGATATTTCAGGTAAATATCCTTTATTACAGGCTTTAGGCACTTTGAGCTGTGAAGGACGTCGCCAAGGTTATTTCCGTGGTGAGTTTTTTGCAACAATGCGTATTTTACAGCGTGGAGATTTAACCCAAGACCAACTTTATGGTTCATGGGCTGGAGCATTTGGACATACGCAATTTATGCCATCAACCTATGAAAGCTTAGCTGTAGATTTTGATGGAGATGGTCGCCGTGATTTGGTTTCTAGTACAACCGATGCGTTAGCCTCTACAGCAAATTTCTTGAAAAGAGCAGGTTGGCAAACAGGAATGCCATGGGGATTTGAAGTCAAAATTCCTGATGGAATGTCGATTTCAGGTGAAAGTCGCCGTAATAAAAAATCACTTAATCACTGGATTGCACAAGGTCTTACACGTGCCGATGGTACCGCTTTAATTCAAGGAAATCTCTCTGGTAGTACATTGGCGGGTTTAATGGCACCAGCAGGTTCAAATGGCCCAGTATTTTTGGTCTTCAAAAATTTTGATGCGATTTATAGTTATAACGCTGCGGAAAGTTATGGATTAGCGATTGCTCATTTATCTGACCGATTACGTGGAGGTACGCCATTTTTAACTTCATGGCCGACGGATGATGCGGGTACTTCACGCGCGGAACGCCGCGAAATTCAACAATTTTTACTACAGCGTGGCTATGATATTGGTGCAGTAGATGGGCTAATAGGTGATAAGAGTCGTCAAGCTATTCGACAAGAACAAACACGACTTGGCTTAAATCCAACTGGACGCGCAGGGCAGCAGATATTACGAGCTTTCCGTCAAGAACAAGCAAAACAAATGATGCAATAAATCATTTATCAATAATTTAAAAATAAAAAGGTCTACTCAAAGTAGACCTTTTTCTTAGGGTTCAACGTCTAATTTGACCGCTTCTAAGATATCAAAAATAACCGCAGTCACATCTTGGCTCAAATCTCGATCATTAAAGATTTCATAAGCGGTAATAGTGACATCTGTATCGCTTGGTAATTGTTTTTGTTCTTCTTCAATCAGATGTTCGATAGGTAATAGCGTTTGTTTTACTTCTAGATGAAGAATCTCATCATACGTCACATTTTCATCTTCAAGTTCAACGATTTGTTCATTGAAATATGGAATCAAAATCGAGTGGAGATAAGGGCTAATATCTTGAATATTCAAGATCTCAATATCACGAGTTTGTTCAATCGTACTGATGTGGTCGTTCACTTCAATGAGGATATGATAATAACTCATGTTGATCTCCGTTAAGACTAAGATGATGTTTTATCAACACAATAACACGAATAAATCCAAAGAATCGACCTATTCTTGTTACCTGAATAGAAATGTAGATTTCATGTGATTTTATAGAGGGATCATCATTAATTTGTATGATTTAACAGTGCGAGATCAGTTGCTGTTAGTTGGAAGTTTTTGGGATCTTGCTCCTTAATTCGTGGATACATCAATGATTTAGGATTATGTGTGTGTTTCAATCCCAAAGCATGTCCAAATTCGTGGGCTAGGGTTAAGCGTAAATCATCAATCGAAGAAAACTCATAAATAAAGATCTGTTTTCCTTTAAATTGCCCTTTATGAACGAGTTGAGGTGCAAAGTTTTGATTAAATCGATCAACGGACTGAGTTAGCTGTTCATGAAGTTGTTTTAATTCATCTGTTTTAACCTGAATTTGTTGATGGTTACGATCATGATCATTGATCAGGAATTTTAGGGCGTCTCTTTGCTGATTGAGTAGTTTTGTGCGCTCTTGAAGTAAGTTTAAATTTTTTGTATTTGATTTATTGAGATATTTATTCTGAGCGCTTGCGTAAGCATTGAGTTGGGCCTGATATTTAATTTTTTGTAATTCTAATTGGGTGTGTAATTGTTGAGAGTCTTGCTTCAGTTTTAGCAGTTTTTGATTCTCATCTAACCAGAGCTGCTTTTCCTGTTCTAAATTTTTGAGATTTTCAGTTCGTTTCATACTACGAACTTGACGCTGATCAAAGACCAAATTTACAGTAAATGTTGCTTTGGGATCATAAACAAAATAGCGTTTTCCCGTACCTTGTTCCCAAATAGCGGCGGCTTCTTGACTAATTTCAATCATTTTTTGCTTACTAATGTTTAAGCGAGGATCAAGGTCTGCAATACGATAGTGTAGAGGCGAATCATCATCTTCCGCCTCATCCAGATGTTGAGACACAGGGTGAGCATGAGTATGGATTGAGGTAAATGCTGAAATGATGATAAACAACAGCCAAGACAACGGATGCATATACAGGAGATAAACTGGAAAAAGGACGTATTTTATTCAGTTAAAATGATCAGTCAATTTTCTTAAAAAACAATTTTTACTATTTTTTCTTAATAATGGAGTTCTAAATAAAATAGGGAATTAGCTTTAAAATTGCCATTTTTTGTGTTTTTTATGTACGAAATTTGAATAATAAAAATAATTACAGCATGTTAGATTTAATAATAAACTTTGAATATTATGTGAAATTAACCTCAATATTTACTTTCCCATTCATCTAATAAAAAAGTTTGTTTGTCTAATAAATATACCGAATGGTTAAATTGATCGGTGCAAATCAAGTTCTTAATATGATTAATTAACGGCACGAACCAACTCTTGTTGATCTGCATGTGCTAGTGCAAATCGTTCCATATTTTGTTTTTGAATGACAGGATACATTAATGACGTTGGATCATCAGTATGATCTAAACCTAAGGCATGACCGAACTCATGCGCAAGAGTCATACGTAAGTCATCTTTGGAAGAGAACTCATACACAGAGATTTGTTTTCCATTAAATTGACCTTTGTGGAAAAGGCGTGGTTGGAACGTTTGGTTAAACTGATTTGCTGAAAGTGCCAATTGTTGATTGTTTTGGTTTAACCCTTTGATTTGTTGATTTAGTTGTTGCGTTTTTTGACTGTGTTGTTGGATTGCTTGTTTCAATTCAGCAGATTGTTGCTGTAGTTGTTTTTGACGTTGTGCTAGTTGATCTGCTCATTCTTTAGAGGAAGATCGCATTTGATTGAAGCGTTGTACATCTGCATTGTATTGTTGGAATTGTGCAGTGAGTTGGCTTTGTTTGCTAGCAATTGAGGCAGTTGCACGTTGTATCTCATCTTTAACTTGTTGTATTTGTAGAGAGTCGATTTCCCATTGCTGCTGTTGTTGCTTAAGTTGATTGAGACCTTGTAGGCGATTTGTGGTGAGTTGTTGACGGTCATCGTAAACTAGATTGATTGTAAATTCAGCATTTGGATCATAAATGAAATGCTTTTTACCCGTTTCTTCTTCCCAAATTTTTGCAGCTTGCTGAGTCAGTTCAAGGACTTGTTTGCTACTCAAATTAAAACGAGGATCTATTGGAGCGATACGATAGCGTAGGGGCATGTCAGCAACTTGATGCTGATGCGGAGTTGCATTGTGCGAATTATTTTGAGCATGGCTTAAACTGCTAATATTTAGACTCAAACACGCAACAATAATGGACAAAGCTTCATAACGCATGAGCAACATCCCCCCAAATAAAATTCATTTTTGAGCAAAATTTTGATGTCGTCAAAACGCTATCTAATTAATAATTAATATGAAAAAGTGTGATTTTTTTTCTTAAAATAAAAAAAATAATGAGATTCATAGCACAACGAAATAAAAGAGAGATGGAGTCTATATTGTTGTTTTTTTATTCATAACATTAGATTAATCAATGCTTTAAAATTGATTAATTGACCGAAAGTGCATAACTTAAGCTTCTTTTTAGTTAAAAATCAAATTGTTATTTTTTGTAATTTAATTTTTTAATGAGATGTACTTCACCTTCTATAACTTTCTCTATTGCACGCTTTGAAGTAACTCCAAATCAGCAGGTTTTAAACGGAAATTATTGAGGTCTTGGTCTTGCATTAATGGATACATCAATGCTTGTGGATCATTATGATGGGAGAGCCCCAGTGCATGTCCAAATTCATGAGCAAGGGTGAGCCGTAGGTCATTTTCAGATTGGAATTCATATATCAAAATCTGTTTTCCGTTAAATAGCCCTTTGTGAAAAAGGCGTGGCTGAAAGCGCTGTCGATATAATTTTACAGAACTATCAAGTTGTTGATCTAACGAATTTAAGCTGTCAATTTTTCTATTCAGTTCGACAATGTTCTGATTAAAGTTATCAATCTCAAGCCTGAGTTTTTGTACAAGCTGTTGTAATTCGTATTGTTGCTGTTGGAAATATTGGCGATCATGATCAGTAGCATTTTGTTTAGCCAACAATACTTGATGGTTATAGTTGTCAATTTGTTGATTTAATTCTTGTTTTTTTCGATCTAGGCTTTGTTTATTGAAGGCTAATTGCTGTTCCATTTGATCTAATTCTTGTTTTTTATTGATCCATTCTTGTTGATTCATTTTGAGTTGATTGAGATGAGCGCGTTGTTGTTCACTCTCAAATTGACGCTCATCATAGATCAAGTGAATTGTAAGCTGAGCATTTGGATCATAAACAATATATTGCTGACCTGTTCCATCGTTCCAAATCGTCGCTGCTTGTTCGCTAATTTGTCGTACTTGTTCGATGCTGAGTTTAAAACGTGGGTCAACATCGCCGATACGATAACGTAGGCGGGTATCAAAAGGATGAAGCACTCGATCTGAAAGCGCATTAAATTTGAGTTGTGGATGTTCCCGACTTTGATAATTTAGCCAAAATACAGCAATCAGTATAAATACAACTATCAGAAGGCGAGGCATTTTTGAATATTCTTGTCTAAGCTTACATTGTATCAATGTTGTAGAAGCATATTATCTTCATACATAAAGTAGCACTACTGTAAAAGAGTGGATTAAGAAAATATATCATTGTGTTTAGGCTTTTGCTTTAATAACGCAATACTTGGAATGATAAAAATAATCAAGGAATGCAGATGCGCAACTATTTATTAAAAGTACCTGATCACCAGTGGAATGCGAGTTCACCAGCAAAAAGTAGTTTCCAAAATTTAAAGATTCAATACTTGGGAACAGCAGGATTTATACTTTCAGATCAACATCGAACTATAGTTTTGGATCCTTTTATTAGTCGTCCGAATTTTTGGCAAACATTCACGCAACCTTTGCTCAGTGACCCAACTTTAGTCAACAAATATATTCCAAATGCCGATGACGTGTTAATTGGGCATGCGCATTACGATCATATCTTGGATGCACCAGAGGTATGTAAACAAACAGGTGCACGCCTAATTGGTTCTCAAGCAACCTTAATGTATGGACGATCAGCAGGTTTGTCTGAATCGCAAATGCTTGAAACAAAGGGACGGGAAGTCATTGAATGTGGGCAATGGCAAGTTGTTGGACTGCCGTCGATTCATGGCAAAGCATTGTTTGGTCGGGTGCCATTACCAGGGGATATGACTACACCGCCACCTTATCCACCGAAATTTCATCACCTACGGCATGGTCAAGTGTTTAATTGGTGGATTAATACGGGGTATCTTCGCGTTGTACACATTGATTCAGCTGATTTTATTGAACAAGAATTACAAGGTAGGCAAGCAGATATAGTCTGTTTATGTGCGATTGGACGCAAATATCGCCCGAACTATGTCAAAGATGTCGTGCGCTTGCTGAAACCTAAATACATTATTCCATGTCATTGGGATACGATGCTGACGCCTATTGATCAATTACCTAAATTATTACCTGGTGTGAATATCCCTGAATTTTTAGAAGAAATAAAAGCTTCTGGAGTCGAACCATTATTTATGCCGATTTTAGGTGAACTATATTTCGATCAAAATAATGAATCTTAAAATAAAAAAAACCGCGCTTTCGCGCGGTCTTTTTTAAAGAGACAAATTATTTTTTGTCATCTTTAACTTCTGTGAACTCAGCATCTACAACGCCATCGTCCGCTTTTTGTTGTTGACCAGCATCACCACCTTGGAATGCATTTGGATCAAAACCTTCTGCGCCGCCAGCACCTTGCGCTTGTTCATAAGCACGTTGAGTGATTGGCATCAAGATGTTTTGTAAAGCTTCAGTTTTTGCTTTGATGTCTTCAACATCATTTTCTTTAGTTGCTGCTTCAAGCTCAGAAACCGCAGTAGCGATTGCAGTTTTTTCATCTTCAGTCACTTTGTCACCTAGATCTTTAACTGCTTTGTTTGAGCTAGATACTAAAGCATCTGCTTCGTTACGAGCTTTCGCTAACTCTTCAAATTTGCGGTCTTCTTCAGCATTCGCTTCAGCATCTTTAATCATTGCTTCGATTTCAGCATCAGACAAACCTGAGTTCGCTTTAATCTGGATTGATTGCTCTTTACCAGTGCTCTTATCTTTAGCCGATACTTTTAAGATACCGTCAGCGTTGATGTCGAACGATACTTCAATTTGCGGTACGCCACGTGGAGCAGGTGGGATATCGCCTAATTGGAAGTTACCCAACAATTTGTTTTGTTGAGCCATTTTACGTTCACCTTGGTAAACCGAAATATCTACAGCAGGCTGGTTGTCAGCAGCAGTAGAGAACACTTGTGATTTCTTCGCAGGAATCGTAGTGTTCTTCTCAATGATTGGTGTTAATACACCGCCCATTGTTTCGATACCTAAAGTTAATGGTGTTACGTCTAATAAAAGAACGTCAGTTTTGTCACCAGACAATACTGCACCTTGAATCGCAGCACCGATTGCAACCGCTTCATCAGGGTTGACGTCTTTACGTGGCTCTTTACCAAAGAATTCTTGTACCTTTTGTTGTACAAGTGGCATACGAGACTGACCACCAACTAAAATTACGTCAGAGATGTCTGAAGTCGAAAGACCAGCATCTTTAAGCGCGATTTTGCAAGGCTCGATTGTACGAGCAACTAAATCAGCAACTAAACCTTCAAGTTTTGCACGCGTTACATTGATCACCAAGTGTTTAGGACCAGTTGCATCAGCAGTGATGTATGGAAGGTTGATTTCAGTTGCATTTGATGAAGAAAGCTCGATTTTTGCTTTTTCGGCAGCTTCTTTCAAACGTTGTAACGCCAGTGGATCATTTTTCAAGTTCACACTTTGTTCTTTCTTAAATTCTTCAACCAAGAATTCAATTAACGCGTTATCAAAGTCTTCACCACCAAGGAAAGTATCACCATTTGTTGATAACACTTCGATTTGCTGGTCGCCATCAAGGTCTGCGATTTCAATGATTGATACGTCGAATGTACCACCACCTAAGTCGTAAACTGCAACTTTACGGTCGCCTTCTTTCTTATCCATACCGAACGCAAGCGCCGCAGCCGTTGGTTCGTTAATGATACGTTTAACATCAAGACCTGCAATTTTACCCGCATCTTTAGTTGCTTGACGTTGCGCATCGTTAAAGTAAGCAGGAACGGTAATTACCGCTTCAGTAACGGTTTCACCTAAATAGTCTTCTGCAGTTTTCTTCATCTTTTTCAAGATTTCAGCCGACACTTGTTGTGGTGCCAATTTTTTATCGTTAACTTCAACCCAAGCATCACCATTGTCTGCTTTGATGATTTTATAAGGTACAAGACCGATATCTTTTTGTACCGCTTGGTCTTCATAACGACGACCGATTAAACGCTTAATCGCGAATAATGTATTTTTCGGGTTGGTTACAGCCTGACGCTTAGCACTTTGACCCACTAAGATCTCGCCATCTTTATAAGCGATGATCGATGGAGTTGTACGTGCGCCTTCAGCGTTTTCGATTACTTTTACTTTATCGCCTTCAAGTACAGCAACACATGAGTTGGTAGTACCTAAGTCAATACCAATAATTTTCGCCATTTGGTGTGTTCCTCTAAAATTTTGTTGCAATGTTTTGCTTGTTATTCGATATGAGAGTCAATCGGTTTTTTTCAAGCATTTTTATGAAAAAAAATCAAAAAACTCTCAAATTCCTCCATTTTTGAGCAAAAAACGCTTGCTCACACGCATTATTGACCCACCATCACCATCGCAGGACGAAGTAAACGTCCATTCAGGGTATAGCCTTTCTGCAACACCGTACCAATCTCATTGGCCTTGGCATTTGGATCGATACCTACCGCTTGGTGTAAGTCAGCATTGAAGCCATTTTGGGTATTCGCCTCAACCACGCCAAATTTTTCCAGTGTGGTCAAAAGGGATTTTAGGGTCAATTTCACGCCTTCGAGTACAGGTGTTTGTTCATCACCAGCGGCTTGAATCGCACGTTCAAGATTGTCGACTGAATCCAACAACTCTTTAGCAAATTTCTCAAGAACGGTATCTTTGTGTTTTTCCGATTCACGCTGGATACGTTCAACACTCTTTTGTGCTTCGTACACGGCATTTGCGGTACGGGCTTTTTCAAGTTTCAAGCTTTCTTCGAGTTTGGTGATTTGCGCTTGTAAATCTTCAACGCTAAGCTCGTTTGCTTGCTCTACACCTTCAGCTTGAGTTTGTTCAGTTTGTTGCTCATTTTGAATGTCTTGAGCTTGCTCATTTTGCTCATTAGCCATTGATGATCTCCGTTGAAAAAAGTTCTTAAACATGTACAGTCCTTTTGGCGTGAATGCTCATAGGGTTAAACCCGAACTGCCACATCTTGTTCATTCATAGATAGGGATGAAGTATGGGCAACACGACAAAATTCAAGCGTTCAGGTTGATTTAAATCTTTTAATTTTGCTGATTTAAGTAAAAATTTAAGTTTTCGATGACAAAAGCAATAAATTCTTGTGTGATTTTCGGTAAATGTTGCCTTGATGCATAGACTAACGACAAGGTTAGGTCAGGTGCAGAAAAATCTGTAAATACCTGTTGCAAACGATGTTGTGCTATATCCTGACGCACCAATAGCGTTGGTAACATGGCAATGCCTTCTGCTTTGAGACACATTTGATAGAGCGCAATCACATCATTACTTTTAAACGTAACATTTAATGGATAATTCTGAGGTTGTTGATCTGTATCAAACAAAGTCCAATACTGATTATGCGTATGGTGGGCTATACATTCATGCTGAATCAGTTGGCTTGGGTGTGAAAGGGGAGTGTGATCTTGTAAATAATGTGGATGCGCACAAAAGATAGATTCAATATCACAAACAGGACGAGCAATTAAACCATCAGCAACTTTTTGTGTAATTCTGAGTGCAAGATCAAACTGAGCATCCATCAAATCAACCGTATTTTCAGTTAAATACACATCAAAATGAATGTGTGGATATAATTTTTTAAATTGCTTAATGCATTCATTTACCCCAAGTTGAAACAAAAATAAACCACAAGTAAAACGGATCGTACCACTATGCTGTTCAGGTGCAGCCAAACCTTCAAGCAACTGTTGCTGCTGTAAAATATTCTCACAATAGACCAAGGCTTTTTCACCCGCAGGGGTAAGAGAAACTTTACGTGTATTACGCTGAAATAGACGAGTAGAAAAGGTTTGTTCCAAGTGTTCAAGATAGCGTGACACCATCGCTTTCGAATAGTCTAAATGTTCTGCTGCTTTACTCAAATTGCCTTGTTGAGCAATGCATACAAAAACTTGAATGGCTTTTAAAGTATCCATATAGAATTCTTATTGTTGCAATTTATGCAACATTTTATCTTAATTTAGGGTGTTTATTTGGCAATAATTGCAACTTAAAGTGTTTCTTATCAGATAGGAGACATATTAATGAATATCAAATCATTCACACTTGCACTTACTGCATTAGCGGCAACATCAACAAGCTTTGCGCAGGACTTAAAAATTCAGAACTTCCTAGCAAAGCCTGAACATTTTGGCGTGACTTCAACATTAATCGAAGGTGACAAAGAAGTCTTACTGGTCAATGCGCAATTTTCTAAATCGGAAGCTTTACGTATTGCGGCAGATATTTTAGACAGCGGTAAAACTTTAAAAACAATTTTTGTCAGTTACGGTGACCCTGACTTCTATTTTGGCTTAGATGTATTTAAACAATATTTCCCAAATGTGCAAATCATTGCAACTCCTGAAACGGTAAAACATATTCAAGATACTCAGGCTTTAAAAGTTGCTTATTGGGGACCCAAAATGGTAGCCAATGCACCGAGTCAAATTATTGTGCCGCAAGCGTATACGGCTAAGACCTTAAAATTTGAAAATGAAAATATCGAGATTAAGGGAAAAAATGAGCTGACTTATTTGTGGATTCCAAGTGCTAAAGCAGTTGTAGGCGGTATTCCAGTCTCTTCTGGGATTCATTTATGGATGGCGGATACTCCTACAACAAAAGATCGTAACGAAGTGGTACAGGCATTAGAAAGTATCAAATCATTAAAACCGAATGTAGTCGTTCCTGCACATATGAAAGCGAGTGCAGCAGAAGGATTGGATGCAGTTAACTTTTCTATCGATTATTTGAAGCAATATGAGAAAGCAGCAAAAGTTACGAAAACATCGACTGATTTAATTCAAATGATGCAAAAAGAATATCCAACTTTAAGCGAATCAAGCAGTCTGGAATTAGGTGCTAAAGTGGTAAAAGGTGAAATGCAGTGGCCTTAAATTCGCTGTAAACGAAGAAAGCCGTGATTAATTTTCACGGTTTTTTTATTTTTAATACATCTATTGTTAACTCAAACTTTTTAATTGTAAGTTTTTAGCAGTGTTAATAGCACTTTGTATAAATGATAAATATTGAAGATAAGACTATATTTGTATGATCTGATCCGAATCGTATTGCAGAAAAATAATAAATTATAAATATTTAATCTAATTCAAAGAATTGCAAAATTAAGTGAATGCTCATCTAAACTGGTTTAATAAAAATTGCAAAACAATACGGCTTAAACAACAAACTGCAACCAATCCTCACCACGTTCATCGAAAAAATTGTGAATCATAGGCAACGCAAAGACAACTTTGCTTTTTGTCATAATGAAAGGAAATATACAATGAAAAAGTTAGCCCTAATCTCTATGGTTGTATCTGGTGTTGCATTCACAGCTGTAGGTTGTTCAACACAAGGTGGTCTTGATGCTTCTGGTTCAGCACAAACTAGCGTTAGCCCTTCAGGCGTACAAGGTGGCGTAGGTGTACAAGCGGGTTCATCTGTTGATGTTCAACCTGGTGGTGCTTCAGCAGGTGTTTCTGGTTCTGTTTCAGGCTCAGCAGATGCTTCGGCACAATAATTTCTTCGTTCTTGAGTAAAAGATATGATTAATTGGTGCGATAGATGCCCAATCCAATTGATCAAAATGTACTGCTATACATTGCATCAATTTACTTGTTAAGCACAAATGGATCTTGATCCAGAGGATGAGAGTGAATAGAAAAAATTCTCATCCTTCAATGACACTCATGAAGCATTTTTTGACATAGATTGGCAAAATAATCAGTTTGGATTAAGCAGAATAGTTAATGACTTTTTAAGCTTAGCTCTTTAGCGTACATCATATTTTTGAAATCTTGATCTTGATCTCTGGCTTTATAAAAGCATATAGTCGGAAAGAACAAGAATTATGAACAGCGCGATAAAGGGGACAAACGTGACAGCATTACCTCAGAAAATTCAAACAATTTTAGATAAAGGACTAGGTCCAGCTGCACGTGCATTAGATAAACTTCCCAAAATAGTTCAAGAATCTCTCGCAAAAGTTTTAGGTTATCCTTATCAATATCCTGACTTAGACGCCTTTACCAAGTGCTTAATGGCGGTGCAAATTAAACAAGGGCGTATAGGGTTTATCGGGGAAGATCCAATTGAATCACGCCGCCAGTTTGATGCACAAATGTTGGCTATCCTAAACAAAGCGACACAGATTGAATCGGTAGAAGACATTCGATTACCTTTACAAAGTGGAACAGTCTTCGCTAGACATTATCATCCTGCACCCAATAAAAAACTACCTATGATCTTGTTCTATCATGGTGGTGGTTTTGTGGTTGGTGGATTGGATACTCATGATGAGGTGTGTCGACTCATTGCCAAATATGCCAAAGTACAGGTATTAAGTATCGATTATCCACTTGCACCTGAAGCTTCTCCGCAACTTTTAATCAAATCATGTGAAGATGCATTAGCATGGGTCTATCAGAATCGCCGACAATTAAAGATTTATAAAAATAGAATTGCTGTTGCTGGTGATAGTGCCGGCGGAAATATCAGTACAGTCGTTGCACAACACACAGCTGGTAAATCTTATGCTCCACAAGCTCAATTACTTATATATCCAGTTGTAGACTTCAAAAGTAGACATCCATCATTTTATGCATATGGTGAAGGGTTGGTATTGACGAGTAAGGATGTTGATTATGTTACTCAGTATTATGCGACTCAACACAACATCGCTTTGGATAATCCACTGATCTCTCCAACCTATGGTAATTTGAGAAAGCTAGCACCTGCATATGTTATTACAGCTGGACATGACTTGCTTCATGATGAAGGGGAAATTTACAGCCATAAATTGAGACAAAGTGGAGTCAAAGTTCAATATGTAGATTATCCTGATCAAACACATGGATTTATCAATTTGACACCTATTTCTAGTAAGGCTAGGCGCAATACAATCGAAATAGCCAAGAACTTTAGAAAATTTTGGGATAAACATAGCTGATTCAAAAAATGCCGATGTTTCACGTGGAACATCGGCATCCTTTAATTAACAATTAGAAATAGCAAAATTATAGATAGAAAACTAAAATCGGTACCCATTCTAAATAGACTTTAAATTGAGAACAGTAATCATGAAAAAACTATTCCTCGCAACCAGTTTGGTTTTAGCAAGTAGTCAGCTATTTGCAAATACAATTATTGATATGAAAACCTCAATGGGGAATATTGAAATTGAACTTTTTAATGATAAAGCACCCGTATCAGCAAAAAATTTTGAGAGTTATGTAAAAAGTAACTTTTATGCTGGAACCATTTTTCATCGAGTCATCCCAGGATTTATGATTCAAGGTGGGGGGATGGATGCCAATATGATTGAGAAGGCAACTAAAGCTCCAATTATTAATGAGGCAAATAATGGTCTCAAAAATGCAAGGGGAACTTTAGCAATGGCACGCACGAATGATCCTAATTCTGCCACGAGTCAATTTTTTATTAATGTTGCTGATAATAGCTTCTTGAATCGTTCAGCTATGGATGCAGGTTATGCCGTATTTGGTAAAGTCACCAAAGGAATGAATGTTGTTGATAAAATCGTAAATGTGCCTACAGGTAATTATGGAATGCATCAAAATGTACCAAAGCAACCGATTAAAATTATCAGTGTGCAAATAAAGAAATAACGAATAAATTAAAAGAAAATCTAATTTATTTGTTTAAATTCAATATTTTAATGTGGTTTTCACTGTGTTTTTATGGGTGTTGTGGGTAAAAAAACAACACTCGTCACAATCTTTTTCTAAAAACACTTGCGCACCAAAAAAAACCTCCTATAATGCACACATCCCGACGCAATGAAGCAAATAACTTAGCTTTAAACGGTCAAGTTGATTAACTTTATTGTGTTGAATTTTTCACTGACGAGGTGAAAAAAGATCATTAAGAGAATAGAAGAACAACTTGTGTGGATTTTTACTGGTTGATCGATCGAATATATTTTCATTGATTGAATGGTAGAAATTTCTCG